>NZ_JAPZEI010000003.1:300000-514927 GCF_027257905.1 Coraliomargarita parva | reverse complement strand
TGCTGGTTGAGTAGGCCAGAGTCTCAACTGCTGTCCAGAGAGCTAAGACGATGTTGAGCCACGCAACTATCTGCAAAGGCTTTGGAAGTGATTTTAGTTTCTTTATCATATTCTTAGCTAACGTCGAGACCAGACAACCAGCCTAAGGGCTCAGTCGTCCAGTTGCTTTTTAGAATTTTCGGGCGGGTTAAATGGGTTGTCTGCGTCGACTGGTTCAGTCTTCTTTCCTTGTTGATGCTCGGTGCCAGTGTCAAAGAAGGCGTCAAGGTAAGCGTCAGGTTTTAGGTCGCTTTCTCTCAGAAGCGAGAAGACCTCAATGCCTTGTTCTTTAAGGTCCAAGTCAGTGTATAGCCAGTAACCTTGATAAAAGCCTAAAGAGACCATGCCTTCCTTTTCAGAGGTGCTATTCCCGATGTATTCTAATTCTTCTTTCTCGGCTAGCTCTAGGGCTTCGTCTAACGAATCAGCATTCCACATCGTTAATCGCTCTTCGTAGACATGCTTTTTCTCCCTGCCCCCACGGCTTGTCCATTCTAGGACTGATCTGACTGTGTATGTGGCCATTAATTTACTGAACGTTAAGGTGTATCGACGGAGTGAGCGGAGCGAACGGAGTTGATCACCGCGACTTGTTAGACTTTTTGCCAGCTGGTTTCAAATTCTCCTGAACGTCTCCCTTGCAGCTCATTCTTCTCTCCTTTGCTGCTGGTTGGATTTCGCTTCCAGTCGATCAAGTTTCTCTTCAATTCTATTCAATTGCTTCGTCCATTTAACGATCAGGTAGATAATCAACCCAACAAAGAGAATCCCCAACGCGAGGTTGATAAACTGTGCGATTACAATGCTCCAATTGTGCCCGAAGTCACCAACCCGTTCCATTTGGTATGTTTTTTCCATTCTTTCGTCTAACAGTGTTATCTACCCGACTCAGTCGGGGTTTTGCAAGAAAGTGTGTCGACTTAAACACTCGAAACGGGATCAAAGCCAACGGATAATTGATGTTCATAATAATCCGTCTGACAATTACTTATAGAATAATCCATCGCTCAAAAGATAAGTATTTACGGAAGAAATTGTCCAGCTGTATCACGAGCAAAAGCCCGACTCAGAGCTAAGAAATTGGCCGAGTCGGGCTTTTGCTATTTTCCCCAAGGCCCGCCGTTCGCACCCAAGACAATCCAAGCTACTAGATACCAACATGATATAAAAGAACCCTTCAATTTTCCCAGAGTCACCTTGACCGGGAAATAACCAACTCAACGAATCGTCACTTAACTTATAGTGAAATACGTTTACCGATCTCATTCATGAAGACTATCCATTTTCCACCTCGGGCCGAAGTATTGAACACGTCAGCAAGGAATGTCATGGCAAACCGAGCGGAGCTACCGGGGCCATAAGAATATCGAAACGACACAAAATCTATCTGCACGTCATGCAAAAGCCCGGAGCGGGCGGTCGGAGTCGGTTGGATAGCCTGTAGCTCCAATTGCAGGGGCGGTGCAGATTCCTGTCGACCGGACCAAGATGATACCGCCTCGCCATCAGGCAAGCTACCGCCATTGGTCGGGCGCTCCCCCACCTCGGGAAATAATGGACTGGCATGAACAAACTCAAACGGTTCGATGCCATGCTAGCGGCAGTGCGGATTCGCTGTCTAGGCTAATTGCGGCTTTTCCTGTGTTTAGGCGCCCCTCCTCATCCGGCTCACGCCGGATGCTACAATTTCAGGCCAACAACCGGAGATCTGCGACAGCCCCAACTCATAATCTTACTCTTAATCCTAATCCCTCAGATTAAGAGTATGAGTCTGATAAAGACAGGAACTAGCCCCTCGAAACACCCGATTCGTGAACCCTCCTCATCCGGCTCACACCGGATGCTACAATTTCGAGCCAACAACCGGAGACCTGCGAGGCCCCCAAATCATAATCTTAATCTTAATCTTAATCTTAATCCCTCAAAATGTAGCGAAAAGATTAAGATTAAGAGTAAGAGTAAGAGTAAGAGTAAGAGTAAGACCGAAAGAGGAATAAGCCCTTCATCAAAAACCAAATCTGCGGATGTGTGCGAGCCGGCGTGACCATTTCCACGCTCAAGGAAATGGTGGGAAAGCCGGAACTCGAATCCGGGACCTCCTGCGTGTGAAGCAGGCGCTCTAACCAACTGAGCTACTTCCCCAAAAATGAAAGGTGATTGAGATAAAGCCGAGAACGTGGGCGTCAAGCCACAGTTTCAATTCTTTTGAGAGGCGATGTGCCTTGTCCCTCCAGGACAACCCCGCGAGGCCTCAGGATCCCCGCGGGCAAAGCATACAGAGCACAAAAACAAAAGCTCCTCCTCTTCCCAAGGGGAGGCCTGTCACGGCGTATCGGAGAGAAGCCGGATGTCCCGGCTTGCCCGGGACGGAGGGGTCCGAAAAAAACGCGTACAGCAGATCCTAGCTGGTAAGCGACGCCACTTACACCTTACTGATATAGAAAAGCGAATGGGATGTTACAACCGCTAGAGACAGGGAGATGGGGAGAAAATCCGCCCTCAGCCCTCAAAATCCGCCCTCCAAACAACCTCGCCCGACATGTCCCGCTGTGGCGGAGGCAGAATCATGGTAGGCAGAATGATTTTCCAGCAACGCCGCTGCTTGTTCTGCGGTGCCCTACCTCCGTTGTAAGCATCATTCTGCCTGTAATGATTCTGCCTAAATCCACGTTGTTGTAAGAATTATCCTGCCCGTAATCATTCTGTTTCCCAAAACATCGCTGTAAGAATCATTTGTGGATACCTGTACACCACAAGCCATCTCCGCGCTCCTGCGCTTCGTCAGCTCTCAGGTCTCAGGTTTCAGATTTCAGCCCTCCAGAGTTAGCTCTCCGCCCTCAGCCCTCAAAATCCGCCCTCCAAACAACCTCGCCCGACATGTCCCTCCGTAGTCCGCCGGGCGGAGACAGAATGATTTTCCAGCAACGCCGCTGCTTGTTGTGCGGTGCCCTACCTACGGCCTGAATTGAACTTTGGTGCTGCTGCAGAACAGACCCAGCAGAGCTGGGAACCGCTTATATGCTCTTATAAACGCTTATGGGAATGAGGCCTTGCGGCCACGATCATTCATCCCCCAGTCATCAGGTTGTAATGTTCAGATAAGCGCCCCTAAGCGGACATAAGCGGACATAAGCGGACATAAGCGGTCTCCAGCTACGCTGGAAGAACCTCAAGGACGACTTCAAAAGATGTGTATAAGGATATGCTTCCCAAGGGAGGCCTGTCACGGCGTATCGGAGAGAAGCCGGATGTCCCGGCTTGCCCGGGACGGAGGGGTTCACCCACGACGAAAGCCGGAATTTCCCCGATAATCGGCAATCACCCAGTTATTTCTTCATCCAGCCGAGGTTGACGCCCTTGCCCTTGGTCTTGGCCTTGCTCTTCTTTTTCGGCAGCTGCTGGTCGATCCAGTGAAGGATGGGCCCGCGCCCTTTCCCGCTCTTGGCCGAGCAGTGAAAGATTCCGGTCGGCGCCAGGCCCCACTCTTCCAGAGCCGCTTCGAAGGCCTCCATGTTCTCCTCAACCTGGCTGTCGGAGCTGCGGTCGGTCTTGGTAAAGACGACGGAATACGGGACGCCGCACTCCTGCATCCACTGCATAAAGGACAGGTCCCCACCCTGCGGCTCGATGCTGGAATCGACCAGGGAAAAGACCTGCTTGAGATTGGGCCGGGTGGTCAGGTAGGCGCTGACCTGCACATTGAATTCATGCTGCTGCTGGCGGGACACCTTGGCGTAGCCGTAGCCGGGCAGGTCCACCAGGACCCAGCCGCCGTTGATCCGGAAAAAATTCATCCGCTGGGTCTTGCCCGGCTTGCTGGAGGTGTGGGCCAGTTCCTTGGTGGCCGTGAGCAGGTTGATGAGCGAGGACTTGCCCACATTGGAGCGGCCGACAAAGGCAAACTCCGGCAAGCCGGTCGCCGGACAGGACTCAAGGTCGAAGGCACTGGCCAGAAATTCGATGTCTGTAATCTTCATGTGCGGTCAGGGAGGAAACAGCACAACTGTTTCACCTGATCAATAAAGAAGATTCCCGGCCGGCAGGCAACCGCGGCCGGAAACCCCAAGCAAATGCGGGAATCAACCTTCGTAGCGGAAGACGCTCACCGACGAAGGCGGCAGTTCCAGCTTGATCGAATACGGACGCCCGTCCCAGGCCTCCTTCTCCGCAAGTATGCCGCCTCCATTGCCAAACCCCAGGCCGCCGTAGAGCTTCGCATCCGAGTTGAAGATCTCGCGGTAGTAGCCCGGCCAGGGCACACCGACACGGTAACCGTCGCGCGAAACCGGAGTGAAGTGCCCGACCACCACCAGGGTGTCCGTCTTGGACTCCCCCTTGCGCATGAAGGTAATCACGCTGCTGTTGTTGTCTGTGCTGTTGATCCACTCAAAGCCTTCCATGCTTAAGTCGCCGCTGCCCATGCCCGGCACATCGCGGTAGATCCGGTTCAGGTCGCGGACGACCATTTGGATGCCTTCGTGGTCCGGATACTGGAGTAGGTGCCAGTCCAGCGAGCCGGCGTAGCGCCACTCGGAGGATTGCCCGAAATCGGAGCCCATGAAGAGCGTCTTCTTGCCCGGCCACATCCACATCAACCCGTAGAGGGCGCGCAATTGATGCGCCTTGGCCGAGATCGGCTCACCGGGCATCTTCAGGAGCATGGAGCCTTTGCCGTGGACCACCTCGTCGTGGGAGAAGACCTGCATGAAGTTTTCGGAATACTGGTAGAGCATCCCGAACGAAAGCTGGTGGTGCTCGTACTTCCGGTAGATCGGATCCTTCTGCATGTACTCCAGGGTATCGTGCATCCAGCCCATGTTCCACTTGAAGTCAAAGCCGAGCCCGCCTTCCGATGTGGGCTTGCTCACGCCGCCAAAGGCGGTCGATTCCTCGGCGATCATGAGGGTGCCCGGATAGTACTTGTGGACGAGGTCATTCGTCATCCGAAGGAAATCCATCGCTTCCAGGTTTTCACGGCCACCGTATTGATTGGGGATCCACTGTCCTTCCTCGCGGGAATAATCGAGGTAGAGCATCGAAGCAACCGCATCGACCCGCAGGCCGTCGATATGGAAGCGCTCACACCAGGCCAGGGCGCTGGCGATAAGGAACGCGCGCACCTCATGGCGGCCGTAGTTGAAGATGAGGGTGCCCCAGTCCTGGTGAAAGCCCTGGCGCGGATCGGCATGCTCGTAGAGCGCACTGCCGTCAAACTGGGCCAAGGCGAAGCTGTCCGTCGGAAAGTGTGCCGGCACCCAGTCCATGATCACGCCGAAACCGTTCTGGTGGAGCGTGTCGACCAGGTACATGAAATCCTCGGGCGAACCGAAACGCTGCGTGGGCGCGAAGAAGCCCGTCACTTGATAGCCCCAGGACCCGTCGAAGGGGTGCTCCGAAAGCGGCATGAACTCCACGTGGGTGTAGTGCATGCTCTTGAGGTAGGCCACCAGCTCGGTCGCGACCTCTCGGTAGTTCAGGGGCCGGTTGGCATCCTCCACCACGGACTTCCAGGAACCGAGGTGCATTTCGTAGACCGATATCGGGGCGTTCTTCCAGTCGGTTGAGGCCCGGCGCTCCTGCCAGTCGCCATCGTTCCACTCGTAAGCACCGAGGTCACACACGATCGAGGCATTGTAGGGCGGCGCCTCGAAGCGGGTCCCGTAGGGATCCGTCTTCAGGTGCGGGTAACCGTGCCGGGTGCCGATCTCGTACTTATACTTGGCGCCAACCTCGAGGCCCGGAATGAACAGCTCCCAGACCCCGGAAGCCCCCATGCTGCGCATGGGATGGTAGCGTCCGTCCCAGTGGTTGAAATCGCCGACCACCGAAACGCGCTGCGCATTCGGGGCCCAGACGGCAAAGGAAACCCCCGGCACGCCGTCGACCACACGGATGTGCGCCCCCATCTTGTTGTGGACCTGATGGTCATTCCCCTCGTTGAAGAGATAGATGTCATCTTCCGACAGGGTCGGCAGGAAGCTGTAGGGATCGTAAAACTGGCGAATTTCACCGTTGTAGCGCTCGATCCGCAGGCGGTACGCGAACACATCCGGGCGCCCTTCGATAAAACCTTCGAAGAATCCGTCCGGGGTGAGCTTCTTCAGATGATAACGTTCCCCGTTTTCATCGGCGAGGTCCACAACCTCACAGCTTTTGGCATCATCCAGATAAGCCCGGACCAGGACGCCCGCCTGCCGCTTGCCGGATTTCCTTACAGGGTGCATGCCCAAGACTGCATGCGGTTGGCTACAAGACACTTTGGTAATCGAGTCGAGGTCAGCTTTGGAGATAATCACGGGATGACACAAAACGTATCTTTTACGACATGCAAGACTCTTAGCATCCGCCCTTTACGCTTATTATAGAAAGACCGCAGACTCGCCCTTACGGGCCCATAAAAAACTTGTGCCGTCAAAATCGTCTGCCCATAGTCCCACCCCGTGCCACAAAAAGCCCGGAATTACATACTCATTTCCCTAATTGGTTCCCAATTGAGCCTGTCTGCAGCCCTGCCCGAATTAAGTTCGATCGAGCCGATTGAATTTGATGAAGCCGCCCAACGTCTGGTCGCCCGAGGAGATGCACGTCTGGACTTCGAAGACACCCGGGTACGGGCGGACCGGATTTCCTACTATCAGGACTTCGCCCTGGCCGACGCGCTCGGCAATGTGGCCATCAACCGCGACGGCTACCGTGTGATCGCCGACCGTTTGAGTTTCGATGCGGAGGAAAGCATCCTTTCGATGGACGTCATTCGCACCGGCGAATGGCCCTTGTATGTATCTGGAGTGACTGCCGGCGGCACCCTCGACAATTCCAGCGTGCAAGGTGCGACCTTGTATTACGGAAACCCCGGATCCTACACGCTCAGTGTCGCTTCCGATGCGGTCCACTATGTGCGCGAAGAGGAACAGGCCTACCTGGAAATGGAGGGCGCCACATTCCGCGTCGGGAAAATTCCCTTCTTCTATCTGCCCAGCTACACCCACTATATAAGCGAGTCGCCCTACTTCCTCGATCTCTCGGCGGGCTACGACAACGAGTTGGGCGCCTACCTGCAAACCACCACGCTGCTCCCCGTCACCCCCTGGCTGCGCCTCGGAGCCAATCTGGACTATTACACCAAACGCGGCGTGCTCGCGGGCCCAACCGCCCAGTACGTCTACAATTCCGAACGGCAAAGTATCACTGGCTCCTTTGGTTCGGGCTACATTTCCGACCATGGTGGCCGCGGCGAGGACGTATTCGGCGATCCCATCAACGAGGACCGCGGCTTTATCCAATGGCGCCACAAGCAACAGGTCGGCGAGCGCTTCAATTTGACCGCCAGTGCCGACTACTGGTCCGACTCCGAAGCCATACGTGACTTCCGGGACGATTACTATAATGACAACCGCCAGCCGGACAGCTTCGTGGAAGCCGTCTATTCAGGAGACAACTACTACTTGTCCGCCTTCGGCCGTTTCCAGCCCAACGAGTTTCAGTTGATCAATGAGCGCCTCCCGGAAGTCCGTCTGGATCTCCTCCCCGTGCCGATCTTTGAAACCGGGGCCTATCACCGGGGCGCGGTCTCTTATGCACGTCTCCGGCAGGACCTCGAACGTTTCATTCCGACCATCCATGATGAGACCGAGTACGACCGCTTCGACCTCTCGTACCGGATCGAACGCCCCATCGCGTTCAGCGACTGGCTCACCCTCACGCCGCTGGCCGGGGCCCGCATCACCCATTATACGAACCAGGAAATCGACCCGGCAAACCCCTACTATGATCCGGAACTGGAGGACGATTTCACCCGTGACCTCTATGAAGTCGGTTTCGACCTCGAATCCCGCTTCCATGCCACCTACCCGACCTATAACAAGACCTGGAAGATCGACGGCTTGCGCCACATCCTCCGTCCGGTACTGCGTTACCGCTACTACTCGGACAGCGATGCCGACGGTAAAGTCGCCGTCATTGAAGGCACCCCCTTCGACCTGGAACGCCCGGTCCTGGACCTGAGCGACCTCCGCAATGCAGACGTCCTGACCGAAACCCACCTCGCTCGACTGGGAGTGGAAAACCTCTTCCAGACACAGGCGCAAGGCTACGGCTCGCGCACCCTGGCAGCCTTGAACTTCTACCAGGACATTCTCTTTGAAAAGGGCGTCCGCTACGACGGGGACGACCAGAACACCTTCGAGGCGACCTGGGTGGAACTCGTCCTCAGCCCGGCGCCATGGTTGAAGTTCGACCTCGCCGCACGCTTTAAGACGGAATCGCTCACCCTCGAAGAACTTCGCACCCGCACACGCCTGATCAGTGGTGAAATCTGGGAAATCGGGCTCTCCTCCGACCTGCTGAACAAGCACATCGACCAATACCGTCTGGACTATATCTACCGTGTGAACGAGCGCCTGAAGTTCCTCGCCGATGCACGCTATGATGCCGATACCGGCAAGTTCACCGAATTCGGGGTCGGCGTCCAATCCAACCTCGGCAATGCCTGGGTCATCATCTACGCGCTGACCTTCCGCAATGACGCGCAGCGTGAAAGCGATGTCGAATTCAGCATCCGCCTGAAGATGGTCGGCATCCAGTAAGGACAATATGGAAGAAGCGCTGATTCCATCCAACGACTTTTCGATCCGGCTGCCGGCCTTTGAAGGCCCGCTGGACCTGCTGCTCTTCCTGATCCGGCGCAACGAGGTCGACATCTATGATATCCCTATCGAGAAGGTCACACGTCAGTACATCGAAATCCTGGGCTCGATGGAACAGCTGGATCTGGAAATCGCGGGGGAATTCTTCGTCATGGCGGCCACCCTCATGTATATCAAGAGCCGCATGCTACTGCCCAAGCAGGAACAGGGGGTCAATGAGGACGTCGAGGACGAGGATATCGATCCCCGCTGGGAACTGGTCCAGCAGCTTCTGGAATACCGGAAGTTCAAGGAAGCCGCCTCTGATATCGAGAAGCTCATCCTCAACACCAACGACCTGATCCCGCGCATCGGACCGAAGGAAGCAGTCGAAGCCGTCGAGCGCCCGCTCAAACCGGTGGATCGGGTGGAACTCTGGAATACATTCAACCAGGTGCTGCGTCGTCTGGCCGAACGCATCCAAAAGGGCGAAATTCATGCCGAACAAGTCACGGTTGCCGACCGGATGGAATATGTTATGCTGCGTCTTCGTCACGAGAAGACCTTCCTTTTTTCACAACTTTTCGAATCCACCACCACTTTAACCACCATCGTAGCCACCTTCCTCGCCGTGCTCGAACTGACCCGCCTCGGGGAGCTCTCCATCCAGCAGGACTGCGCGTTTGCCGACATCCGCTGTGAGGCCCGCGAAAAATCTGCGCCGGTCAGCGACGACAGCGTCTGGGAAGCCGGCAATGGGGAATCCTGACAATGAGTCGACCCAAGAATGACAAAGCCCACCTGCTGGGCCTTGGCCTGGACAATAAGGACGGGCACAAGCGGATCACCCGCGCCGAACGTTTTTCAATCGTCGGCGGCTCCGAGGAGACGCACAGCCGTATAACCGAAACAGTGGTCAAAACCTTTGAAACACTGGACCGCAAGGGCAAGTCCCTCGAAAGCGTCGAAAAAAAGGAGTTGATCGACATCATCCAGCAGTCGACTCCCAAATGACGCTACTTGACAGGCGGGTTCCCGAACACATGCTGAAACTTTTATGAGTGAATCGAACGATACCCCAAAACCGGAAAATGTAACGCCCGAGACGCCGAAAGCTCCGGAGACACCCGCCGCCGCGCAGCCCAACCGCCCGTCCGTGCCGGCCAAGCCGAGCTTCAAAACCGGCATGCCCTCCGCTCCGAGCAAGCCGCAAAGCATCGGAGCCTCCGTGCCACCGCCTCCGGCCCGTCCGAAGCCCTCTTTCCAGCCCAAGGCGCCCGCCGCTCCGGCCAAGCCACAAGCCGCCAAGCCACAGGCCCCTGCCCCGGCAGCTCGCCCTGAACCGGTCGGCGGACTGCGGCCCTCCAGTGCCAGCAAAGAGTCCGGCGTCAGTGTCCCTGCCCTCGTGGTCGATGCGATTGCCGCCGCCGCCGCAGTGGTTTTTGCCGTCTTAATCCTCCAACAGGTGTTGCCTTATTTCAATTAACTCATATCCGAAAGAATATGTCCGCAAACATTACAGACCTCGACAGTAGCAATTTCGATTCGATCGTCAGCGGTGCCTCGGTGCCGGTGCTGGTTGACTTTTGGGCACCTTGGTGCGGCCCCTGCAAGGCGATCGCACCGATCCTCGAAGAGATCGCCAGCGAGATGGGCGATTCCGTGAAGGTGTGCAAGGTCAATGTCGACAACAACAGCGAGATTGCCGGCAAGTACGAGATCCGCGCGATTCCGACCATCCTCGTCTTCAAGAACGGCAGCATCGCCGACACCATCGTCGGCCTGACCTCCAAGGACGACCTGAAGGCCAAGCTGTCCTAAGGGTTAAACAAGCTTTTACAAAAAAGGCATCCGCTCCCGCGGGTGCCTTTTTTGTGTTACGGGATACGTGATACGGGATGCGAGCGATTCAGTTCACACGACACGGACGCGCGGAAGCGCGTCCCTCCATACCGTATCCCGCATCCCGAATCCCGTATCTCGGATCCCGTCGTAGGGCATCAAGCCCCACGCAAATGCGCGGCAAAGGACTGCGGCACCCCGTCGAAGGAACCGTTCGTAAAGAAAACGAACAACCCGCCTTCATCTTCGGAGTCCGCAAGACGTTTCGCTTCCTCCAAGAGTTCTGAATTCTGATCGAATGCGAGGCAGCTCATACCTTCGGCCTGCAGTGCATGGGCGATCTGCGCGGTATTCAGGCGTTCCTCGACAGGCACTTTCTCAGCGCGGTGGACCGCACCCAGCAAGACACGGTCCGCATGGAGCAGTGCGGCTTCAAATTCACGCTGAAAGAGCGAGGTGGTCGCGGTATTGCTGCGGGGCTCGAAACAAACGGTGCAACGCCGTTCCGGGTAGGCGGCCCGAAGCGCTTCGATTGCGCCGGCAACGGCGGTAGGATGATGGGCAAAGTCCTCAATCACCGTCCAGGCACCGTCCTGAAAGAGGACATCCTGCCGGCGTCGCACCCCTTGAAAGGCCGCAAGTGCGTCTAAATTGAATTCGCTCGGTGGCAGGCCGAGGCTGGTCGCGGCGGCTAGGGAAGCCATCGCCGCATTCCTCGCATTGAAGAGACCGTGTAGCGGCCAATTAACACGAGCCCAGAGCTTGCCCTGCCAATACAGTTCGAAGCGGGCGCCTTCGGGCCGGTCCTCAAAATCCCGGACCACCAGGTCATTCTGCGCCCCGGTGCCAACCCGCCAGACACGGGTCCATGGCGCGGGCAGAATGGCCTCGATGTTGGCATCATCGCCATTCACGATAAGCGTCCCCTTGCCTGGTATGATCCGGATGAAATGCCGGAAACTGCGCTGGACATCCTCAAGGTCACGGAAAATATCCGCATGGTCCATCTCCAGGTTGTTGATCACGGCCACCTGCGGCCGGTAGTGGATGAATTTACTGCGCTTGTCGAAGAAGGCCGAGTCGTACTCGTCACCCTCAATCACGAAGGCGGCCCCCTTCCCGATCTCCGAGCCGCTGGGCAAATCGTGCGGCACCCCGCCGATCAACCAACCGGGTTCGGCCTTGGCAGACTCGAGCAAATAGGCAGTCAGGGTCGAAGTCGTGGTCTTGCCGTGCGTGCCCGCAATCACGACTGGTGAACGACCGGCTAGAATAGTGTCATGCAGCAAGGCAGGCAGGGAAACGAAACTGATTTCGGACTGGTTCAACAGCCACTCGACCTCCGGATTCCCCCGGCTCATCGCATTGCCGATCACCACCTGGTCCGGCTTCAAAACCTCCAGACGCGCCGCGTCATAGCCCTCCAGCACTTCGATCCCGGCGTCCGCCAAAACGTCGCACATGGGCGGATAGACCCCTGAATCCGCGCCGATCACTTCATGTCCCTGTGCCTTGGCCAACAAGGCCGCATTTCCCATCGCAGTGCCGCAAATTCCAAGAAAGTATACCCGCATGCCTTTTCTTCGCTTGCGGAGGGCGAAAGTTCAAGCGCAAGTCACAGGAATCCTGACGCAAGGGAGGGACTGGCCAAAGGGAAGCCGCCGCTCAACGAGCGCCGCTGCCCAGCAACACGACCTTGAAGGTCCGCACCAAAATTACGATATCGAGCCAGAGTGACCAGTTCCGCACATAGTAGGGATCCCAGCGCACCATCCCCTCGTTGCCCACATCGCTTCGACCGGAGACCTGCCAGAGCCCGCTCATCCCCGGCTTGACCCGTTCACGCAAACGACGCACCCCGTCCGGCAGTTGCACGTAGTGGTATTCCGGCAAGGGACGCGGTCCGATCAGAGACATGTCCCCTTTGAGAACGTTGATGAGCTGCGGAATTTCATCCAGCGAGGTCTTGCGCAGGAAACGTCCCACTTTGGTAATCCGCGGGTCTTTTTGCAGCTTGCAGTTTGCCTCCCACTCCGCCCGCAGTTCGGGTTCCTCACGCAACTTCCGTTGCAGAACCATTTCCGCGTTCGGCACCATGGTCCTGAATTTCCATGTCTTGAAGAGGCGACTGCCCTGCCCGATCCGCTCCTGCTTGAAGATTGGATTTTGGCGGTCCTCCAGCCAGATCAAGGCACAGATCAACAAGTAAAGCGGCCCCCAGAACGGCATCGAGCACAGCGTCAACCCCAGTTCAAAACTCCGCTTCAAGACCCGCTTACTGGGATCCAGCAAGTTATTGGACAACTCCAAGCCCGGAGTGCCGCTCAGGTCGCGGGAAGTCACCCAAAGCGTCGGCGTATGAATCAAGTTCGGGATGATCATCACCCGCAGGTAACTCGACAAGCTCCCTTCCATGAGCTCCGAAATGCGTTCACCCCCGATTTTGGTCATGGCAAGGATCGCGACCGGCACGTCCTTTGCGATGGAATCGGTTCCACTACGTACGGGGATCCCTTCCAACTGTGTGCCGTGAAGCATCTTGTTGTCGTCGAAGACACATACCGGATAATAGCCTTGGCCCGGTTCTTCCTTGAGACGTTGGATAATGCTACGCCCCGCCAAACCGGCACCGTAAATCGCTACCGGAATCCCCCAGATGTGGGCCTGCAGGAGCATTCGTTTGACCAACATCCGCACGAACGGCACGATCGGCACGGTCAGCAAAAAGGAGGCCAACAGCGACACGCGTGTGTAATCGAAGCTAGAGCGCGAGAGGAAGAGCACGATCGTCATGCCGGCATAAACCGCACAGGTTAAGCCCACCTGGCGGCGCAGCGATTCAACCGGTGACATGCCCCAGGCGGGAAGCAGCTTGAAAACGAAAGCACCGATGGTCCAAAAGGATGCCAGCCAGGGAAGCCATGAAGGACTCAAAGGCTGACCAACGACCAGCCACCTGAGCATGGCGGCACACTCAAAGCCAAGGGCCAGACCGATCAGATCACCGGTCAACAACAAAAGGGAATTAACCGTGTAGCGGTTAAAGTAGCTAAAGCCAATCTTCAGCTTGGTGCTGAAATACCAGCCTGACGGTGCCGGACGCACACGTGTAGCGACTGTTGGGTTCATACTGGTTCTGCTGGTAGTGTAGATGAGAGGGCGGCGGTAACAGAACTGTAGTAGACTTAGGTAATCTTAAGTTCATTCATCATCTCTGGATCGAGAGGATCTCATATGAACGTGCATAAAATAAGGCATTCTGGTTAAACTTAGGTGTCTTATGAAAACTTGCAGATTACATGCCATCGACACGCAATGCACGATTATAACGCAAAACGAGGCGGAATGTCCGTTTATTATTCTCCGGATACCGTCCAACGGTAATAACCATTTACATTCATCAGGATAAACCCACCACCCGGCTCTAAAGGCAAGTCCCCACAGTCCAGTCCGGATTGTGCAACCGACAAAAAGGAGCCACAACTGGCATTGAGGTAAATCGTATCCGACACCGTCCCCGCATCGGGATCCACGACCAGGATTCGGTCGCCATTCCCCGCGACCGTGCTGGCCTGGAAGCCGCTGGTTTTCAAGCCGACATGCGCGAGGGAAAGATTGTAGGCCCCATCCTCGGCGATCAAGGAACCGGCGTAGACCGGCGCGATAAAATTGTAGCCGCGATACACTGGGATGCGGACCGGACCATCCACCACCACGCCCTGGATTCGGATATCAACTCGCTCTGCTGCGTCCGGGTTGGAAAGATAGAAACTGGTTCCCGGAAGGATGGCATTATCACCCACGGGAATGTGTTGGTCTCCAAAGCTTTGCACCCAGCCTTGAACGCCGGTACGGGAACCGTCCGAGAGCCAGTAGCGCTCGAAACCGCTGCCGGTGTAGAAATCAAGAAAGGCCGCCTCATTGACGCTCGGACCGGCAGTCAGCACGCCTCCCACGGCGCCGAAGAGCTCGTCGAGCGTGAAAAACGCATGCACGGAGAAGATTTCATTTCCCGCCAACTTCGACAATTCTCCGGCTTGGCCGTCCTCAAGGACTTGTACGACTTGCGCGTCGTCCGCGCTGCCGGAAACCACAAACCAACTGCCATTTTCAGCTCCGGATCCGATCAACAACAGGTAGTACAGCTCCGGGTCCAGTTCCGCGAAAGCGGATTGCGCATCAAGCAAGCTTAGGTTCTCAAGATCGATTCCGTCCAAACGCCCACGAACCACCGGGACCTTCAGATAAGGGACGCTGATCAAGCGGCTGTCCTGCCCCGGTTCGACCAGCGTCAAGACATGGGTGCCCACCGTTCCCATCTGAGTCCGTGCGCTCAGTGCCGGCAAGAGCGCGAGCGTGAGAATACCAAGGCTTGCCAATAAATGCTTTTTCATGACCTGTGTTCCTTCCTATTCTCAGTTGCTCACGACGATACGGTACTGGCGGTTACGCACCACATCCCGGGAATCCGAATCGAGCCACACCATGTCTTCGCCGGTACCGGCAAGCGTCTCGCTGGAAGCATAGGTCACCCAGCCGTCATCACTGTACTCGATCTCGTAATTTTTGCCGGACTGGCTCGACCAGCTCACGCCGATGACCGGAGCCAGCGCCAGATAGCTCGTGCTATCCGTGGGATCCGTACCGGCCAGGTATTCCTGGTAGTTGCTGGATCCGTCGCCGTCGAAGTCTTCGTCCTGACCGCCGAACTCAACATCAATGCCGCCGAAGTAACGTTCCTCCCATTCATCCGGCAGGGCATCCTCGTCGACTGCGACCTCGGACTCCGGAGCGGTGGTGGCACTGACATCCATGTAGGCGGTCGCCTCCAGTTCGAAGGTGGCACCGTCCAGATCCGTCACCAGCGCCAGGATGTGCAACTCCCCTTCGACGAAATCATCCTCGCTGACCGCCGCATTCTCGGCGGCAAAATCGAAGGGAGCAAAGCCCTCGGTATTCACCAGGACCGCCTCGCCATTCACATACTTGTAGAAATCGACCGATGCCACCTGGTCGGCCGGCTTCACCGAGATGTACACCGCACCCTCCAGTGTGACACCATCGAGCGAGTCATAGCTCGAGACGTTGTAGCTTTCCGAATAGACCAGTTCCGCCTCATTTTCGACCGTTTGCTCAACGGACAGGTCGACCCAGAACTCGGCGATATTGCCGTAGGCATTTTCCGGCGCGAGGTAGCGGTAATAGCGGTAGGCCGGCACCCCGTCCAGTTCGATAACATGCTCCCCGTAGGCCGGCGTCTCCGTCACTTCGTAGAGAGTCACGTAGCCGCTCGTGCTGCTCTCGTTGGACCCCTGGAACTTGCCGCCTTTCATCCGGTAGGCCGCATTCAACCGTGGCATGAAGCGGATCGTCAGCGGGACACCGGCCTCGCCAAAGTCGATCCCGGTGTAGACCTCCGTGCTCGTGTAGAAGTCGTAGAACGAGTCCTCATTGCCGTCGAAAGCCTTTTCGAAATTGCCGCTCGCCGACCAGGCCGGATCGAAACCGAAGATCACGAAGCCGTTCGCTTCCGCTTCACGGTAGCCGTCCGGAACCACCACCTCCTCTTCCACCACTTCGACCACATCCGATTCAGTACCGGTGCCCGTCGCCGTGCTGTCGTCCTCCGTGACCGTCTCGCCCGTCCCGGCGCTGCCGGGATCCGTTTCATCGACCACTTCGTCCGTCGCGCCGGTCTCGGACAGGTCGACCCAGAACTCGGCGATATTGCCGTAGGCATTTTCCGGCGCGAGGTAGCGGTAATAGCGGTAGGCCGGCACCCCGTCCAGTTCGATAACATGCTCCCCGTAGGCCGGCGTCTCCGTCACTTCGTAGAGGGTCACGTAGCCGCTCGTGCTGCTCTCGTTGGACCCCTGGAACTTGCCCCCTTTCATCCGGTAGGCCGCATTCAACCGTGGCATGAAGCGGATCGTCAGCGGGACACCGGCCTCGCCAAAGTCGATCCCGGTGTAGACCTCCGTGCTCGTGTAGAAGTCGTAGAACGAGTCCTCATTGCCGTCGAAAGCCTTTTCGAAATTGCCGCTCGCCGACCAGGCCGGATCGAAGCCGAAGATCACAAAGCCGTTCGCTTCCGCTTCACGGTAGCCGTCCGGAACCACCACTTCCTCTTCCACCACTTCAACCACATCCGATTCAGTACCGGTGCCGGTGGCCGTGCTGTCGTCCTCCGTGACCGTCTCGCCCGTCCCGGCGCTGCCCGAGTAGCCGTCGGAAATTCCTTCCATCTGGCCGAACATGAACAAGACACTCGGGAAGCTTGCCTGGTGCCCGCGCCAGGGCCCGCCATAGGGGCCGGCACTTCCCAGCGGACTGGTGTAGGCGATCGAACCGCTGTTCTGGCGCATGTAGCCCTTTTGGATTCGTGAATCATTCCAGTAGCGGTTGCCCATGGGGGCGAAGTAAATTTCAGAATTCCACTGGGTTCCGATCTCGATGCCGGTCTCCGAGGTATTGTCGATCCGGTACACCTCCTGGACCGCGGCACCGTCATAGTACCAGTCCTTCTTCTTCTCGATCAGGTCCAGGTGTGTCGTGACAATCATCTTCAAGGTCTTGTCCGCATCGCCGTCCCCACACTCCGTGCCGTACATCCCGTCACGGGTGGCGAATTCATACAGCGAGCTGTCTCCCGAGCGTGCCAGCGCATCCGTGATCGCGACGGCGGACTCCAGGTTGTAGCCGTTGTAGTTGAAGCCCTGCTGCACATTTCCACTCAGGTTATTCCGTTCGTACTCCCCCACCGAGCCGTCCGGAAATACGCTGAACTTGATCCATTCCTCAACATAGAGCTTCGCGCGTTCCTTCAGGAAGGCATCCTCCAGCCACACGCCGGCGAGTCCGACAAACTCCATCACTCCCGCACGCCGGTTATTGTAGAACTTGTGCACCCAAGCGATCGGGTTATGAAGCGTCCCGGAAGCGTCCTTGTAGGCATAGGTCGATCCGAAGTAGTCTTCCTTGGCGGCATATCCCAAACCGGTTTCATAGTCACGGTCGGCCCGGTTGCTGAAGACCCCGCCGGTCAACTCCTTGTGCACGGAGTATTCATAGGAGTAGGCCCAGTCCTTCACCCAGGCACGAAATTCGGCCAGTTCGCTACTGCTGAAGGAGGTCTCGACGAAATCCGCACACATGACCAGGCGAAGGATCCAGGCGGCCCCCCACCAGTTGCCGTAATCCGTCCGTTGGTACTGGGCCGGATCCATCTGCAGGTTCGAATTGCGGGCGTGCCAGAGCAGCTCGTCCTTCACCTGTCCGGCCAGCTCGCTGTCATTCATAACCAGCGAGTAAAAGGCCGCGTCCAGCATGACACGGTGATTGCGGATGTAAACCGCCGCAGACGCACCCGAACTGCTGGTTTGAATCGTGTAGCTGCTCTTCCGTTCCGCCGCCGGGTCGGCCGCAAAAGTAGCGGCACTCTCGGTCAGACGTTGCCACTCTCCGGGAATCTGCGGATCAAAGGCATCGCCACTGACGCGGTACGGACCATTGACCGTCCGCTTCTGCCATTCCTCCAAATCGGTTTGATCCCAGAGAATGCCCTGCCCTTGCAGGGCGGCAAAAGCACCGGCAAACAAGACGGCGATCAAGCATGTCCGGATACGACACATCCAATTACCTAGGTCACTGACTGATTGTGTCCACCGGCACCCTCTACGACGCGGGTCTGGGTATAAGAAATAATCGTTTAGGGAATGGTTTTTCATAAGACCCGTAGATGCCATCCGGATCCGCTTGGTAAAGGCTCTTCAATAGTCATTCGGTCTATTTACAAGCTGTTGATGCGGGACTTACGAATTGTTTACAGCGCATAGGGCGCAGCCCCCAGCATAAGATAGATTGTGTATCCGATAGTGCGCAAATCACGTATTTCTTAATACGAACCCCCAGAATCAGTAGCCCTGCACGCGGCCATTAGGGCCCCAACTGGACGCATGATGCAACAGATGACACGGTCTTGAAAGCGAAAAGGTATGGGCGTCGAAACACTCAGTCCAAAGTATCCAAAAAATCCTTCCAGATGCCATACACCGTATCGGGACTGAAGCGTGATTCGGCGTCCTCACGGGCATGCCGCCCGAAGGCCTTCCTGCGCGCGGCATCAGCAATCAACAATTTGAGACGCTCGGCAAATCCCGCGGTATCCGCAAAGGGCACCAGGTACCCGTCTTCCCCCTCGCAAACGATCTCGTTGGGACCGGAAACGATGTCGAAACTGACGATCGGCAACCCGCATACCTTGGCTTCAATCAGAACCAGTGGGAGCGCCTCGTACTCCGAGGATAAGGCATAGATAGAAGCATCCATGTATTGGGCTTCAATCGCCTTCGTTGGTGCCATCCAATCGATCGATTCGAAGACCCCAAGTTCCGTGGCCAGCGCCTGGGTGGATTCCAAAGATGGACCATCACCAATAATCTTCAGGCGCCAGTCCGGATAGTCCGAAACCACAGACTTCCAGGCTTGAACGAGAAGATCCCGCCGCTTCTGGTCATTGAAATGCCCGATACTAAGCACCGTCCTGGCATCCAGTCCGGCTGCCTGCGATGGACAAAAGGAATAGGCATTCACGATGACGTGCACCTGACGGACCCCCAGCCCACGATAGACCTGCGCTTCGTGTTGGGTCAGGACCACGACCGCACGGAGCCGAGGATAGGTCGCCTTCACCTTCGCGGCCATTTTGGCATTACGCTCGGTCACCCAGAACGGCCAGTGTTCAAATGCCACCAACCGGCCCCCAACACAGCTTGAGGCAAGTCCGACCGTCAGGTTGTTTGAAAAGGACACGACGACGTCCGATCGGTCCAGCGCCGTTGCCCGCAGGAAGCGATTCCAGTTGCGGGTCCCCAACAGTCGCTGGGCGACACGGGCAACAGGCCCCGGCAGCCGACGGGCCCATTGGCGTTCCACCGTATATTCGTGTACCGGAATCGACGCATCCAAGGCGTAAGGTCGGGATTCGCCGACCCGCAAGACCAGGATCTGCACGGGGTAGCCCATCCGGTGCAAGGCATTCGCCAGATTGACCAAGACCCGCTCCGTACCACCACCGGAGTGGATCGAAGGGGCCACCAGCAATATGTTTTTGGGCGGACTCACAGGCATCGCAGTGACCCGAGCAACTCACGGTAGATCGAAATGAATCCACGGGCGGTGTTCGCAGGCTGGAAATAGTCCCGGTCTTTTTCGTGATTCCTGCCCCCCAGGGACAGCGCATGTTCGGGATCGTCCATCACCCGGCAGAGCGCTTCCACCAAGCCGGACTGCTCCAGCGGATCGACGATATAACCGTTCACACCATCGATCACATATTCCGCCTGGCCGCCATGACGTGTTGTCACGACGGGGAGCCCGATCACCCGTGCCTCCTTGACCACATTCGGGCTGGTGTCCGCTTTCGTCGGCAGAACCAGGCAGCGCGCACCGGCGAGTTGGGCCTGCAGGGCTTTCCAGTCCAACATCCCCAGCCACTCTACATTCCCAGGCGAGTTTGCCTGCAATTGCGCACGCAAGGGTCCGTCCCCGGCCACCCGGAGCTTCCAGCCGCGCCCGTCAATGGATGCCATCGCTTCGACCAGCAGGTCGATCCCCTTGCGCCGGTCAAAGGTACCGACAAACAAGGCATAGGGCGATTCGTTATCGGGACAGTAGTGGACATCATAGAAACCACGATTCACCCCATACTCCACCTGGTACAGCTTTGCATCCGGCCGGATCTTCCGCACCTGCTCCATCCCCCATTTCGACTCAGCGGTGACCACGTCCGCGCTACGGATGAACTTCGGCTCAAATGAGGTGATAATCTTCCACTGGAAGCCCGGCGGGATCGCTCCAATCTCCTTGTAGGTCGACATCACCCCCTGCATGGAAAGAATCCCCGGGACTTTGATGTGATTGAAGACAACCGGAAAAGGACGCTCCGTCCCCCAGCAATGGACAAGGTCAGGCTGGATCTCACGCAGCGCGGCCAAGAGCCGACGACGGGAGGGCCAATAGCCCAGAAGCAGGTCGACCGTGATCTTGGTCCGTGGCAGGCGATAGAAATGCTGCCCTTCCCAGACTTCGGTTTCCGGTCCACTCTGCCGGGCTTTCAAGTCGAGGGTGACCCAATGAAATTCATACTCGTCAGTGTATTGGCAAAGTTCTTCCGCCAATTGCATCAACCATGGATTACCTTGCCCCCCGCCCCGGCCTTTCGCGCCTTCGGAAAGGAAGCTCCAGGGAAAATCGGCGAGTATTGCGATACGTTTTTTTTCAGCTGCCATTCAGTCGTTTCGTGTCAGGTAGAGTTCGAGCCGAATTTGTAAGCCAAGTACTGCCAGCCAAAAAAGGCGATGAATCGTGGATTATGCCAGGCGTAGCGGCGCCAGAGGCGACGGGGTTCCATGAACAAGCGAAACAACCATTCCAGACCGAGCTTTTGCATCAAAGGCGGGGATTGCTTGACCCGGCCGCTGTGAAAATCGAATGCTGCGCCGACACCGAGCATCGGCATGCTGATCCGTCCCTTGTGCGCGGCCATCCAGCGTTCTTGTTTCGGACAGCCGATGCCGACAAACAAGACACCCGCCCCGGAGGATTCAATTTGTTCGGTATATTCGCGGTCCTCCTCGTCAGTCAACGGACGGAACGGCGGTGAGATCGCACAGGCGACCTCGATGCCCGGTATTGTCTTGTCCAATACGGCGACAAAATCCTTCAGGCTTTCCTCGGTCCCGCCGTAGAGGGCGACCTTCACACCTTCCCGAGCGGCAGCCCGGCAGATATGCAAGGTCAGGTCGGGCCCGTAGACACGTGTCGCGTGCCCCACCCCGAGCGCCCGCAGGCTCCACACCAGAGGCACCCCGTCGGGCGTGATCAGGTCCGCGGAATTCACGACCGAACGGTATTCCTCGGAATCCCAACCTTCCATCACCACATGGACATTCGTCACACAGACATAACGCGACGAACGTGCCTTCCCCCATTCGATAACCAGTTGGGTCGCATGCTCGTAGGAAGTGGCGTGCAGGCGCTGCCCCAGCACACGCCGCTCTTCGATTTGATTCGTTTCAGCCGCCTTCATGATGCTTTCAACTTCTCCAGTACAGGATCCAGAAGAGCATCCAGTGCGTCGATATCGACTGTGACATGCACCTTTTGCCCCTCTTTGCCGTCTTTCGCGCGAACCGGACTGGGGCAAAGCATGTGGGAGTAACCGAGTCCCACATTAAAGGCCAGATCCGCATAGGTGGTCAGTACGAACTGCTCCGGGAACAGCTCGACAAAATGGGCGCTTTCCGGACAGAACATGATGTTTGCCAGGCCCGCCCCGTGTACGGAGACAACAACCTGTGCCCCCGCAAAGAGCGCAATCTTGTCGAGAAAGGGCAAGGATGCCATTTCGAAGGATCTAAAACCGCGCTCGGCCAGATGTGCCACGAGGGCGTCCTCATTCAGCACATTCCGCATACTCGAATCGCTGCGACGCACATAGACCAGCGGCGCTTCGAAATCCCTCAGCTTCCGGGCCTTGAGAAATGCTTCGCGGTGAAAATCCGTCACCCATTTCGGGATGATCACGGAGTCGCCCCGCGGCGCCGTCGAGGTGATGAGCCGGTCGGCCGTAAAGTGATGATGCTCGGCATCGGTAATCAGCTGGGATCGGTCGATGCCCAAATACTTCAAACTGTCCGCCTGGAAATCGTACCGGGGCTCGGGCACCAGAAACCGGTCGACCGAGTCGTACAGCCCGCTGAGTCGAAGCAGGTGCAGACGCGAGAGCGAATCGATCAACCAGTGCGCGTAGTTATTGGCGCCTCCACCACCGGTCAACAGCGAGAAAACCGTCCCCTCGCAGTGCTTTGGGTTCGGAAAATTCGAGAGTTGGAAGACCTTGTTCAGTTCCGGCGAAACGACGCGCCCCATCGCATAATTGAAGGACATGTCGCCGAGTAAGCGGTTGTCGCTGGAGATGACCGCCACTGTCGCCTCGTTCGGATTGAAGATCCGGCCGTTTGTAATCTCCGCCACGCGATAATCGACACTGACCGATCGCTCCGCGGGCTTGCCAAAAGGCGACAAACGTTCGTAGAGCGCATCCGGGATATCCAGGGAATTGATCACACCGGACAGGACCGGGTGGTAAGTCACCCCCTCGGGCGGATTGCTCGCACCGGCGATGCCCGTCGGCCTCAAGGCCGTGTTCTTCGGCACATAGCGCGAAACAAAACGGGTCCTCGCCTGATTCAGTTTTTTTGAGAGCTTGCTCACCTTGAAACAGGAATAGTTTCCGGATTTAAGCGATGATCGCGCGATAGGCGGATTCGACAGAGCCCGACAGTTCCGGTTTGAGATCAGACCAGGCAATCGCGGCATCTTTCGGCACGTCTTTGGCCAGCGTACGCCCTTTCGACAAAGCCACGGGCAGAAGGCCATCGCTTTGAACAATAGAATGGTTTTCGCATTCGCCATAAACCGCGAATCCCCCGATTCCGTCGAGGGTATCCCCCGCCTTCAAATCCTGCTTCGCCGTGGCAATCACCTCGACGGAAAGTGAATCGAGGGCATCCAGTGTCCCGTCCTGGAAATCAACCAGCCGCGCAATCGAGGACGGCAGTTCGAAGAACAGGAGATGGTAAGGAATGTAGAAGCTGTACAGGGGCCCATCGCCCAATTTTCCATAGTTGAGGAAACGCGCGGAGACCGGATCGTCGGTCGAGGCAAAAACAAAGACACCGGGACCGGGCTTGCCCCCGATCACCATTTCGACAATTCCGCCGTTCGCCTGTAGGTCATCAAAATCGTAACGACCGGTGAGATCATCCACATGGCCCGTGTAGTCGATGGAGATCATGCCCCGTTTCGCCACGCGGAAGCCGGTGGCGTTGGCGATACAGGCTTGCTCCAGGGAGACCTTGGTACCGTCCGCAAAACTCGTGACCATGTCGACACTCATGCCGGATTTCTCGGCAAAGCCCTTTTGGGTCTCCGGTGTTCGGTAGTGGTCCAGCATCCCTTTGATGTTGCCCAGTACCTGTGGCTTGAAGCCCATACCCTGGACAAAGCGCATCAGGTTTAGCGTCACCCCCGGCTGGTCCCCGTCGCCGAGGGTGTAACGCACCCCTGCCTCGCGCGCCTTAAGCTGCAGGTAAGGACCCACCGTCGCATCGAGCTCCGCGTTGAAGGAGACAACAGATTTGCCCGCGGCAAAGGACTGTATGATCAGGTCGAAGGAGAACTGGATCGTGCCCGTCATCTCCACGACGACGTCAATTCTCCCGGCTCCGAGAATGACCCCCGGATCATCCGTCACGCTAGCGGTCCCCGAGCCGATACAATCGTCCAGCGAATTGGCGCTCGTGAGGACCGATACTTCGGAGACCCCGGCGGTTTGGTAGGCGCGTTGCGCTTTTTCCAAAGTACGGTTGTAGACGCAGGCTACCCGCATGCCCGGAACGTAGCGTTCGATCTGGTTGATCAGGCCGGCGGACATCTCACCGGCACCGATGATGCCGACTTGGATCGGATTCCCCTGCGCTTCGCGCTCTTTTAGTTTTGTGTCGACGATAATCATGGTAGTGTATCTCAGGTAGTTAGGCGCCGGACTTCGAGTCCTGCGGGGAGAAAAGCGGCCAGGACCGGTCTTTGTCGGAAATGACCTTTGCTTCCATGGGCCAGTTGATCTTGAAAAACGGGTCGTCATGGCGAAGTCCGTCTTCCAGCTCCCCCGCGTAGTATTCACTGACCAGATACTCGACTTCGCTGTCCGGCTCCAAAGTCATGAAGCCGTGGGCACAACCTCTGGGTACGAAGACCATCTGCAGGTCACCTGCCTTCAATTCGATGCCGAAATGCTGCAGGTAGCTGGGCGAGTCGGGCCGAAGGTCCAACATGACGTCGTACACCGAACCGTTGATGCAGCGAAAGAGCTTCGTCTCTTCTGCCGGCGCTTTCTGGTAGTGCAGCCCACGCATGGTCCCGGCGTCGGCGCTGCGCGAGTAGTTCACTTGCGCCACATCGGCGATAATGCCGTGCGCCTCCAACTCCTTGCGGCAAAAGACACGCGCAAAAAACCCTCGGGCGTCGCCCCGTGGTTCCATCGTGACCAGCCAGGCATCCTTGATTGGTAATTCCTTAAACTTCATTACGGTGGTAGGCTTGGGTGTATGCGGCGATGTGGCCTTGAGTCACATCGCTCGCGCTGGAGGGATCTTCATGTGCCATGCGGTACCATTCGACCGTATGGGCCACGCCTTCGTCAAAGTCCCAAACGGGCTTCCAGTTCAATAGGCGCTCAGCCTTGCCGATGGCCAAATTCAAAAGCTTCGCTTCGTGAGGCGCGTCGCCGCCCGAGCTGTCCTTCCACTCCCCCTTCCAGCAGGCAACCACTTTTTCCACCAGGTCGCGGACCGGTCGGTTCGATTCCGGATCGGGGCCGAAGTTGAAGCCGGAGCACACTTGCTGACGATGTTCCAGCGTGTCGGCCTGCTCGAGTTCGATGCCTAGTTTCAGATATCCGCCCAAGGGCTCGAGGACGTGTTGCCAGGGACGCGTGGCATTGGGATTGCGCACATGTATCGGCTCGTCCTTCGCGATCGCACGGATGCAGTCCGGAACAATGCGGTCATCGGCCCAGTCACCGCCGCCGATCACGTTGCCCGCCCTTGCCGACGCCACCGAGACCCCGTGCTTGCGCCCATATTCCTCCGGAGGGAAAAAGGACCTGCGATAGGACGAAATCGCAAGCTCGGTTGCGCCCTTGCTCGCACTGTAGGGATCGTGCCCGCCCATCGGGTCGCTTTCCGCATAGGGCTGGGTACGCTCCAGGTTCTCATAGCATTTGTCGGTCGTGATCATGACGGCCTCACACTGTTTCTCCAGACGGCGGATTGCCTCCAAGACATGGATGGTACCCATGACATTCGCTTCGAAGGTCTCCACCGGAGTTTCGTAGGACTGCCGTACCAGCGGCTGTGCCGCCAGATGGAAAACCTTGTCAGGCTGCGTCTCCGCGACAAGCTTCGCCATGGAGTCCGCATCCCGGATATCAACGATGTGATGCTCAACCCGGCGCTTTAAACGCAGTTGGTTGAACAAGGACGGCGTCGTATTCGGCAAAAGGCTCACTCCGATGACGATGGCCCCGAGAGAGAGCAGCCATTCTGCCATCCATGCCCCTTTGAACCCGGTATGCCCGGTGAGTAGAATTCGTTTTCCTCGATAATGTTCTTCAAAATCAGACATGAAATCTTAAACTATGCCGTGGCACTTTCGGGTACGGGTAGTGTGAATCCGATTCCTTCATAACGCGGCACACTGCTCCGGGCGATCATGCGCCTGCCATCGACCAGCAGGGGCGTCATCGGCATTGCGGCAATCAACTCCGGCAGTGACTTGAATTGCGGCCATGAAGTCATGAGTAAGATGACTTCGGCGCCCTCGACGCAGGCTTCCACGGTCTCCGCATAAGCGATGGTCCCCTCTCCAAGAGCCTTTTCGGTCTCTTCCTGCGCGATCGGATCGAAGGCTATGATATCGGCCTGATGCGCCAGCAGGTCGCGAATCACCGCGATCGAAGCAGACTCGCGGATGTCATCGGTCCCCGGTTTGAACGCAAGCCCCAGCACCGCCACCCGCACCCCAGCCAGAGAGGCGAAATGCTTGAGCGCAAGTTCCACCATACGCTGCGGCTG
Source organism: Coraliomargarita parva (assembly GCF_027257905.1). Taxonomy (NCBI): domain Bacteria; kingdom Pseudomonadati; phylum Verrucomicrobiota; class Opitutia; order Puniceicoccales; family Coraliomargaritaceae; genus Coraliomargarita; species Coraliomargarita parva. Next base: position 488,724 of record NZ_JAPZEI010000003.1, on the reverse strand, counting down.
GGCCAGATTCGTCTGTATCACGGAATCCAGTATCGACATCGACTGCCCGCGGTCCTGGCCGTAGCGGATCAATGCCTTCACGTCTTTGGGGAAGCAGCTTCCGCCGAAGCCGCAACCGGAGGCCAGGTATGTCAGCGACGAAGGAAAGACCCGCTGGCCGGATTCAAGAATCGGAGCGAAACGCTTGTCCAGATGCACCCCTTGCATGACTTCGACAGTATCGACATTTTCCAGGGCGGCACAGAGGTTGCCGATTTCATTGGAAAATGAGATCAAGGTCGCAAGCAGTGAATTCGCGGTGTACTTGATCATCTCGGCCGTTCTGGGACTCGTCCGAAGCTTGTCCGTGTCGGGGAAAACCGAATACACTTCGTCAAGCACGGCAATGGTGCGCGCATCGATGCCGCCCAGCACGATGCGGTCCGGCTCCATGAAGTCCTTGATCGCCTCCCCTTCCTTGAGGAATTCGGGGTTCATGCCCACGCCGAAATCCGTGCCGGCTTTTTTGCCCGAGGCCGCTTCAAGGATGGGCAGTACCACATCCTCGGTCGTCCCCGGAACGACCGTGCTCTTCACGATGACCGTGTGATACGTCGGCTTGTCTCGGAGCACTTCGCCGAGCTGCTGCGCCACTTGCTTGATATATTTCAAGTCGATACGCTCCCCGTCGAAAGGTGTGCCCACCGCGATCAGAGAGAGCTCGCTGTCCATCACCGCGCCGGTGAAATCCGTGGTTGCCTGGATCCGGGTTCCGACGTGCTCCTTGAGCAGGGACTCCAGGCCTTCTTCGTAAATCGGAGGGTCCCCGGCGTTGATCCGGTCCACCTTTTCCTGAATGACGTCGATGCATGTGACCTCATGTCCCTTCGAAGCCAGGCAGACGCCTGACACCAAGCCTACGTAACCGGTTCCTACCACTGATATTTTCATTACGCTTCTTCTGCCTCGCTATTGTCGTTGTACCAAATGAGTGCCCGCCGCAGTCCTTCGTCCGGACCGATCTTCGGGTCATACCCCAGTTCATCCCTCGCCTTGTCGATCACCGGACAACGACGATTCGGGTTGTCGACCAGGTAAGCGCTATCCGAACTGTCTTGCTTCACGACCTGACCGGTATAGCCGAAGAGCTCCTTTGAGAGGGCGACCACGCGGTCGGCCAGCTCCGCCATCGAAATCTCGGGCTGTTCGATGCCGATGTTGTAGGACTCGCCGTCCCGGCCAACCAGCAGGATCTTGAAGTAGCCGACGATTGCATCCGCGATATAGCAGAAAGTCCGGGTCGGCTTGCCGTCCGACAGCATGATAATGTCTCGCCCCGCCAACACGTCGCGCGCGAAGTCGGGCAAGACCCGCTTGTCCGTGATCTTCAGTCCGGGACCATAGTTGTTAAACGGCCGGGCGATCCGGACAGGGACCCCGTGCTGCTGGGCGAAATTCACGCAGAGGGTCTCGCCGTAGCGCTTCGATTCGTCGTAACAGGCCCGTGGCCCCGTACAGGACACATTCCCGCGGTAGCTCTCGGGTGTCGGGATATTCTCCGGTGATGGGTCGCCGTAGATCTCACTGGTGGAGTAGTACAGAAGACCGGAAACCGGCGTTCCGGCGTCCTTCATCTGCATGCAGTAATCCAGTATCAGTCGCAGGCCGTTCACATTCGCATCCATCGTCTCGATCGGATACTTGCGGTAGAAGGTCGGTGACGCGATCGAGGCCGCATGGATGATATAGTCGAAGGCCCCCATGCCCTCGGGCAGTGGATGCGTAATGTCATGCTTGACCAGCGTCAGCGTGGCATCTCCCTCCAGGGCAGTCAGCCAGTCCGGCACCCCGCGGATGAAATTGTCATAGACTGTCAATTCGACCGCCGAGCCGGCGGGGAGCTTGGTATTCAAATGCAGGATCGACTGAACCAGGTAGTACCCCAGAAAGCCGGCCCCGCCGATGAGCAAGAGCTTTTTGCCTTCCAGTAACTTGAATTCTTTCTCGAGCTCACGACAGATGAATTCGAGATCCTCTTGGACGATGTCCGTAGCAGATGGGAGTGTATTCATTCTATTAGTCTATAATTCAGCTCCAGACCTTCCATGGGGCCTTGCCGGACTCCCATAAGTCTTCAAGAACCATTTTATCGCGTAAGGTATCCATCGGTTGCCAGAAGCCGGCGTGACGGAAAGCCGCCATCTTCCCCTCATGGGCAAGCCGCGCCAAGGGGTCCTTTTCCCATGGCATGTCGTCGGACGGGATGTAGTCCAGAACCTCAGGCTCCAGCACGAAAAAGCCCCCGTTGATCCATGCGCCGTCCCCCTGCGGTTTCTCCACGAACTCAGGCACCTTGGTGTCGTCCGGGTGCAAGGTGAAGGCACCAAAACGTCCCGGCGGCTTGATCGCCGTCATCGTCCCGAGAAGGCCTTGCTCCTGATGGTAGCGGATCGAGTCGCTGATGTTCACATCGGATACGCCGTCCCCGTAGGTCATGCAAAAGGTCTCGCCGCCAAGATAATCACGCACCCGTCGCATACGGCCACCGGTCATGCTGTCGACGCCGGTGTCCACACAGGTGACCCGCCAGGGCTCCGCCTTGCTGTTGTGGACCTCCAGGCTGTTGTTGGCCAGATCGAAGGTCACATCGGCCGAGTGCAGGAATAGATTGGAGAAGTATTCCTTGATCACATGCCCCTTGTAGCCACAGGCCACAATAAAGTCGGTGATGCCGTGATGGGCGTAGATTTTCATGATGTGCCAGATGATCGGCTGGGGGCCGATACTGACCATCGGTTTGGGCCTGACGGCACTTTCTTCACTGATGCGGGTACCATACCCACCGGCTAGTATGAGTGCTTTCATGTATGTAGGTTTAACTTGGTAGGAAGAGAGGAAAGGCTGTTCTAGCTATCACCAGCAAATACAAAGCCAAACGGTAATGAGAAACATATTCCTAATCATAATCAAAATTTAACATTCCACAGCCCCCCGACGGCTCGCAATCTCCAGGAGGCTGTTATTCAGGTAGTTCCGCGATATATCCAAAGCGTGTTTCATGCTGTCCCCCAGGTCGATCTTGCACTCAACATTACAAAGAGACGGCTCCCGATGCAAATCAGAAACGTCGCGGATCAATCGCGCACCTAAGCCGGCCATCGAGAGCAGACTTTCCATTCGCGCGTTGCGGCTGCTGTGGCCGATAGTAAGAAATGGAACCCCGAACAGCATCGAAAAGACCGTGGCGTGAAAGGAATTGCTGAGGACAAAGCGTGCATTCCGGATCAGGCCGAGAAACTCCGCGGGGCCCGAATCAATCGCGATGCGTGTCTTGCGCCCGAGCATGAAACTGCCGCCCTTCCCTGCGATCACGATCCGGACTTTCAGGGTATCGGACAGGTAACGTATGATCGCGTTCGTGCGGGCGTTCATTTCCAGCGCATAGAATAAAAGATAGGGTTCCTGCAGCAATGGCGGTGCGGCCAGTTCACCCCAACCTTCGCCATCGAGGAAAAACGCGGGGTCCAGTACCTGCGGCACACTCCGTCCGGCCAACTCTTGAATAAAGTCCACACCCGAGGATTCACGCGCCGACAGATACTGGAAACGCTGAATCCAGTCGGCCAGGTGCTCCGGCGCACTGGACGCTTCGAAGGTCTTGCCAAAACTGGGCGCATAGGCGATCGCAGGACGATCCGTTGGCAGAAAGCGCAGGAAATAAACCGGCGAGGCGCCCTCGCTGAAATTCCAGATCTGGTCGCTGCCACAGACGTATGCGTCATATTCCGTCGGCCCTGCTTCCAACTCCGCCACCGTGTGATACCGGGGGCTGAGCCGGAGCTGGTTTTGCTGAAAGCTTTCAAAGCGCTCGAAGCGCCGTTTGAGCAATCCGGAAAACAGAAGGTAGCCCGACTTCGCGACCAGGTCCTTCGGCGATTTGAGCGGCCGCTTGTATCGGTTCTTCGCTTCCAGTTGATGCGAATAGTAATGAATGAATTCGACCTCATGGCCATGTGCCTCCAATTCGCGCTGCAGGCCGTAAGCTTGCAGCACGGCTCCGTAGTTATGGGCGGAGTGGAAGGTTAAGACACCGATTTTCATGGCTCGCGATTTCGAAACGGGTACTTCAGTCATCATCTTCCCAGAAGAATGCGTGCGTAGGGCGCAACAAAGTGACGCAGCCAATTGCCCTTTTGTGTACGCCTTGCGAAAGCCAGATGATCCCGCCATGGCAAGCCCTTGGGTGAATTTAATTTCTTCAGTCGCTGCAAGCGCCCCAGTTTCGCATCCTGCCAAGTGTTTTCATTGGAATTGGGACGGCAGATGCCGACGACCTTTGACGATTGAAGGACGTCGATACCGCAACGTGTGGCCTGGATCCCATAATCGAAGTCTGCAAAGCTATGTGTGTATCCGGAATAAAGGCTGCCCAGACGCTCTCGAACAACTCTCGGAATCAAGACACAATTCCCGTTGAAGGTATCACACTTCACCGGTGTTTCCTTCAGGGGCGCAGGTCCTTTGGGGTGGCTTCGCAAACGTCCACCGTAGGACAGCTCCCCGCTGTCAGGATCTGATATCGCACCGACGGCGATCACCGGACAGTCCGCAGCAGGCGCCAACTGTAGCAGTTCGCGGATCGCGCCGGGATGGAGCGTCGTGTCATCATTAAGCATCAAGAGATAGTCCGGATTGGCCGATTCCGCCTGTTCCCAGGCCTTGCACATCCCCCCGCACCAGAACAACGAGCCGTCGCCTTCAAGCACTTGTGCCTTCGAAAAGGCTGCCCGTATCGCATCCCCCGTGCCGTCCGAGCTTCCGTCATCCACCAGGACCACATCGAGCCTCACGCCCTCAGGCAACTCCTGGTCGAAGAAGGCCTGAAGGCAGGCGAGTGTCAGCATCTTGCGGTTGAAGCAAGTAAGCATGGCGGTGATCTGTATCGGTTTGGATGACATGATTCTTATGCGACTTCATCGAGTATGGTGCTGAAGCGTTGCAGCCATTGCTCCCTGGAGGCCTCCTCCAAGAGCCAATGGTGACCGCACCGGCCCATCTGCAAACGTTGCTCGGCTGGTGTAAGTTCCATCGTCCGGACCGCCTGCATCAGGGATTCCGGAGACCCCGGCTCAAAGAGCAAGCCCGTCCGCCCATCCTGGACGGTCTCGCGGAAACCGCCGGAATTGGACGCAAGCATCGGCTTGCCGTGCTCATAGGCTTCATAGGTAACCAGTCCGAGCGGCTCCCACCAAATGGACGGAGCGATGAAGGCGCGTGCCCGGTGCATCAGGCGTGCCTTCGCATCACCACTGACATAGCCGGCATATTCAATTGCCGCACAGTTTTCGGCGGCAGCCTGGACTTCGGATTCAAGCGGCCCCGTCCCGGCAATACAGAGTTTCGGACAGTGTTGCCGAAGGGATCCGTAGAGTCTTGCCCACGCCTCGAGAAGAACACGGACCCCCTTTTCCGGAACAAGACGGCTCAGGAAGAGGTAGTACCCGTCGTCCTTCGTCTCCGGCACCTTGGGAACCGGGTTCCAGAAGTGGCGTAGCGTCACCACCCGCTCCGCCGGCACCCCGGCCTCGATGAATGCATCGCGCATAAAATCGGATATCGCTATCCAGCGCGTCACCGCGTCGAAGGTACCCAGCGACTTATGGAGCTTTAGCACGCCTGCCAGGATTGCGGATTTCACCAAAGATCCCTGCCAGGCGCCGGCCCGGACCTCGGGCCAGTAATCCCCCGCCAGTCCGTCCGGGACGATGCTTTCATTGGCCCAGAGTGTCCCGTTGACCGAGAATGGCCTGAAATTGTGGATGAACTGAATGACCGGAATTCCAAGCCTTTGGGCACGGCGGTAGACAGACGGCGAGGCAACCGGATAGAGGTTGTGCGCAAGAATCGCACGTGGGCGGCTCGTATTGACCACGGCCTCCAGTTCCCGGGCTGCGTCACGGTTGTAAAACATCATCAGCAGCTGACGCAGCTTGTTTGGTGCCAGCTTCCCCTTCCACTGGCTCGAGTCCCAGCGTAATGAAGACAACTGGTAACGGCTCTGGAGCAAGTCCCGGATCGCGTCGGCGATAAGCTCTTCCCCACCCTTTTCCACGTAGCAGTTAAAAGTTTCCACCAAGCTGTTCATAAACCCGTATCCTGTGCCCCCTCCACCAATCTCAATTTACGGAGCAACCAGCGAAAACGCATGCCCGGCGATTTACTGTGCCAGTTATCCTCGATCCATTTGTTCAACTGCGGGGAAGCTTCGACTTGCTCCGGATGCTTCAGGGGAAAGGCCAGTTCCTGACTCTCGGTGCCGCTGAGACCCGCGGTATTCGTGGCGTCTTCACCGAAGCCTACATTAGAAACCAGGTTTCGGTTTGGAAATATGGCCAGCCCCCGCTGCAGCCAGATGCTTAACTGGTAACGATAGGCCCAGCTGTCCGTGGTGCCGCGGGAAACACGGCCGAGTATAAACCCCCAATAGGCCCGCTGACGTAAGCCCGGAAACACCCGGCGATGAATCTGCCCCCAATGAAGCGGGTTCAGAAAACCGTGCATGTCCGGATCGTAGTTCACCCATGCCCGGCGCCAGGTGGCCCAGCCCCAGCATGAAAAATAATCGGAAAATGTATAGGATTCATGGATACCCAATCCGTTATCCTTGCCGGTGTATCCGGAGACCGCATAGATCCGTTCGTCCTCACGGTAGCGTACGAGCATCTCATCCGCAAAGCGTAGGAAAGAGCCGGTGGGCAGACAGTCGTCCTCCAGGATGATGCCGGCCTCGCAGGCATCCAGAAACCGAGTAATCCCATCCGAGATATTGGCGCGGACACCCAGGTTGTGCTCCCGATGGATCGTCGTCAGTTCACATTCCCAGGGCAAGGATTCGAATTGACTGCGAACCGCGGCAACTCTGTCCGCATCCGTCGGATGGCCCGCCCGGGGGCCGTCTGTCAGGACCCAGACCCGCGGGGGTGAGAAGCGCGCCAGTATCTCGATCTGCCGGCGTGTCAGGTCCGGCCGGTTGAAGTGGATCAATAGAACCGGGGCGCTCAATCCTTGATGTGTTTCTCCGTGACTCACCAGTACGTGCCTCCTTCCACGATATTCCCTTTCTCGGGGCGTTCCGAGGCGCCGGGCCGGCACCAGTGTTCATTGTAAAGTCGGCTGACTACGGGATGCCCGTCCCAGCGCCGCCCCTTGATACCGAAGAGTACCTGTGTCGCGCCGCCCAGATGGATCGCCACCTTCCCAAGGCGTTTCGCGTGCGCCGCCAGTGGCAATCCATAGGCCCCCGCTCCGATGATCACAACGTCACAGTCAAGCGCTTCGATCGACGTCTTCATCGATTCCAAGGCCTGTCCCCAGTCAGGAAAGCCCGGATCCTCGCCGGCTATACTTTGTACGGCCTGGACAACCTCCAGGGTGGCGAACTCCGGCAGCACCGGATCGTCAAAGAGCAGTGAGCGTTTGCGGTACTGGGACAGTATCGAGGCTTTGAAAGGGTGCACCACCAGAACACGCTTCCCTTCCAGTGCGCTGGACCAGGGACTGCTCGAATAGTAGGGCTCAAGCACCCGCAACGGCGCAAGCTGCAGTGAACTGGGCCCCCGTCGATTAATCAGGTAGGCTTCTCCCCTCGGGTACCAGGTCCCCAGCAGGTCTAGCTCGCCAAAGGCATCGGCATAAGTCCGGGCGAACGCATCGATCGCTTCAACATTGTCCGGAAAGACGCCGGCATGTTGCGTGATGCGGAAGCGTTCCTCTGGAGAATACGCCTGCCCCCTCAAATACTTGGAGGTGATCCGGGCTTCGTTTGAACCGACGCGACCGGCCAGAAAAGGCTGCCCTTCCAGGATCGCATTCCGCAGTAGCCGCTCCGCCTCCGGGGAGTCGAGAAGTGCGGCATACCTGGCACAGGCCAAGCGCGCCGAAGACTTCTTAAAGAAGGATTTCGCCTGCCGGATCAACTTTGTATCAGTATCCATATAGACTCGTGCTTCAGGTGGTTTGTAGTCGTGTACTGCCTTTATGCAGGGCGGACGGCTCCGGAGCGGAAATGCGATTCACCTCAGCCTGCCATTGCATGCGGGATTGCCGAACTGCGGAAATCGCAAGGCCGAGGAAGACTGCCTGTGCGGTATCCGCATCGTAAGGCAGATAGTAAACGAGCTGACAGAGCGCGGTGACAAACAAGGCCTTACTGGCCGAGCTATAAACCGGATTGGCAGGCATGTCGGCCCGGCGCAGTCGCAGGAAGCGGCAGTACATGACAAGAAGTAAGCCCAATCCAACCACTCCGCCTCGAAGCAGGGTCTGGATGTAATAATTGTGAGGCTTCACATTCTCAATCTCGATCGTACGGCCATCCGAACCCTTGAACGTACGACCCCAGCCCGAACCAAAGGAATTGCCGATGGCGACCTCCTTCACGGAGTCCATTTGCTCCCCCGTGAGCAGGCTCAGCCATCCGACATAACGCCAGGACATCGTGCTTTCGTCGGAGAAGGCCTCCTCCGTAGACTCGTCCAAGGCCTTGAAAATTGCGTCTCCTGTGAAAGCAAAGGCAGCGACCGTCCCGACAATGCCTCCGATCAGGAGGATCTTTAGCAAGAGCGAGCGCAAGGCCGGCAAGGTCCAATACAAACCGAATATGGCACAGGCAGTCACCACCCAGACACTCCGATGCTGCAACAACAGGATCATAGGAAGCAATGACAAGCTGACCATGAAGTAGAACGGCTTTAACCGCCCTGCGGCAAAGGCCACCGCCGCCACCACGAATGCTTCGAGCAAGACCATCGTCTCATTCGAACTCAGCGGCCGGCCCGCACGCGAAAGGTCGCCGTCGGAATACCCCGCCAGCGCAATCAGGACGAGACCGGCCGCGGCGGCAAAGATAAGCTTTTCCACCTTGGGCCAGACATCGCTGACCGACAGGGACGCGGTATAAATCGCGATGCAGATCACATACAAATAGCCTCTGAATCCGTTGGTCGCAGCCTGCAGGCCGAATTCACGACATCCGGCCAGAAAGTTCCACCCCAGCACCATTGCCCAGGCGAGCAGGATCAAAAGCTCGATATCCTGCTTCGAAAATCCGTACTTCAGTTTGCCGTAGTAGAAGGGAAAAGCGAAAAGCAGCATGAGCGGACAGAGCAGATCCAGGGGAAACACATTCATGCCTCCCAGCGAAACCGCCAGGGACGCGCCCTCCGTCATCGTTGCGGAGTAAAGATACACAAGGAAGACGGCGGCCACCAGGACCTCGGGATGACGCTCTATGTAGCGGGCCAAAGGCAAGGCAAAGGCGGCGCATAAGGCTCCGACCAGTCCAAGCAAAACTAGAATAAGTATCGTCACAAGGCGTCAACCACCGGAGGTGGTACCGAATTTTCCGTATTTTAAATTTTTCCCGGCCAGCCTGGTCTTGCCCAGCAAGCTTCCGGCACGCTCGATCACCCGGGGAGCGAGGCCCGGCATACCAAAGAAAAAGACCGTGGCAATCGGCACGCCGACCAACAAGGACTTGAATAGAAACGGCCACCAGCTGTCATGGTGGAAGAACCCGGCCGTATAGTAAGCCAGTACGAAGACCATGGCCATGGGCACCCAGATCCAGCGCAGGACCTGAAGGCTTTCCCCGACCACCGGACGCACACGCCGCAAGAGGTAGTGGTAGATCGGCTCCGAAACCAACAGGGAAAAGATGATCGCAAAAGGCACCGCATGGATGCCCCAGGCTTCAATTGCAAAACAGAGGGCCACGGCCTGCAACACTGACTCGAAAGTCTGGGTCAGCTCGAAACTGTTGATCTTGCCCATGGCCATCCCCAGGCCCACGTAAAGATTACCACGAAGGAAAAAGAAACATGCCAAGGCGGAACCCGAGGTGAACAATTGCCCGGCGAACTGTGCGTCGGAGGTCCAGAGGCTCACAAAGCCCTGATTGAGGAATGCAAAGCCCGTCCCGAAAACAAAGCAGGATACGATAAAGCCCCGGATCATCCGTTTCAGCGTTTCACGTTCCTTCTCCCGGGAAACCGCCTCGTCGAAGAAGAAGTGGCTGCAGGCGGAATAGATTCCCGAGAGCGCCTGGTTGACGAAGCCTTGGGCCACCTGCAGGACCCGCAGCGAAATATTATAGGCAACAGTGGCCTCCGGTCCGACAAAGCGTGCCAGCAATACCGGCGGCAAGTTCCGGGCAAACTGGCTGCTTGACTTTGCGGCCAAGACCGAAGGCGTGGTTTTCACGTAATCCATCAGGGTTGCATTCGACCAGGACACGCCCTCCCCCAGTGAATAAAGGATCCACAGGGTATTGAAAAGATTTGCAACGAATGTGATGCCGCCCCGCACAATGACTCCGGAAACCAGTGCATATAAGCCAAAGTCGAGTAGCGTCAGGGTCACAACAATGGTAACCAGGCCAAGGATGTCGCCGATGGCTCGAGCCGCGACCGGAATTTGGCTGCGTTGCAGCGCAATCGCGAAATTGCCGAAGAAATCATTGCATAAGCGCAAGACGACTCCCAATCCGGCGATCATGAAACAAGTCCGTATAATCGAATGATACTCGGGATCGATCACCAGCCAGCTCAGCATGTGCCTGGAGATATAGGCCATTCCGGCAATCACCACGACGACAACCACTGCCAGGACACATAGGCCGTGCCAGAAGTAGCTCGCAACCGTGCTGAAATCCTTGCGCCCGTAAGCCGCCGCACACCGCTGCAGGGTGACTGCCGATGCGCCCAGATCCGCCATGGACAGCCACGCCAGCAAGCCGCCGGTAGCCAGCCAGAAACCATATAAACGTTCCCCCAGGAAATGAAGATACAGGGGAATCAGGAGAAAGCCCTGGACGATCAAGATGGCATTCGTCGTCCAACCGCCGGCAATAAGCCAGACAACAGAGCGCTTGCGACGCGCAGGCTGGCTGAAGTCGATCTTTTTCATCCTTTTGGTTGAGAGGGTGCAAGCGGCCGTGACAGCGGAGCGGGCCCGACGCTCTCACGCCTGTGGCATTTCCCGGTACGGCGGGCCTGCGGTTTGGTAGGAAGGATCAAGTGTCATTCAATGAGAGTGTTCGCCCAGTCTGCCCTAGGTCCGTTGCGCATAGTAAGCGGCATATTTGGAAGCATCCTTTTCGTAGCCATGCCCATAGGACAAGTTCGCGGCACTGCCGTAGCCGATCGCTGCCTTCACGTTTTTGATACCGTTAAAGACGACACCCATGACCGGTGCGGGACTGCGATCCATCTGCGCAATCGAATAGCGCATCTTCTGTCTCGTCACCTTGAACTGACGTGCCACGAAAATGCTTTCCTGCGCGAACTCAGCGACGAGTCCGGCATCCGGGAAAAGGCCGACCGGCGGAGTATCGTACAGCAGCACATCATAGTCTTCGGCAAGCCGGCTCATCAGAGCCTTAACCGCATTGCTGCTGAGAATTTCGGTGGCTTCCTGGCTGCTGCCACCGGAGCGCAGTAGTGATAGATTATTCTGAACTTGAGTAATCCCCAGCGTCGCAGCCTCATCCGGCTTCTCCGGCAACGCCGACCCTGCGTCAAACCAGGGAATCAGACCGCTGTCATTGTCCAATCCGAAAGCATTGTGCTGCATCGGTCGGCGCAAATCAAAATCGATCAGAAGCACTTTCATGCCATGCGATGCGATGACTGCAGCCAGATTGGCGGTCACCATGGACTTCCCCTCTCCCGGCAAGGAGCTGGTAACGAGGAAGGACGTCTTCTTCCTGTTCAAGGAACTCCGCATGCGAATGCTGCTGTAGATCGCCCGGAGCGGTTCTTTCATTTTCAGGTCACCGGACTGGAAGGCGGTCGAAAGTGCCTTGAAGTCCACATCCCCCTGCTGCCGGATATCGCCCAGCAGCGGCTTGTTGGCGAAGCGTTCCACATCCGTAAAGCTGGCCAGACGATGATCCAGCAACTCGATAACCAGTGGCACGCAGATGAAAAAGACACCACCGAGAAACATGGATGCCGCCAGTATCTGCACCGGGGCGATCACCATGGGGTGTGTCGGCAAGCCCGCGGGCTCGAGCAGGCTCACGTTGTTGAGGTTCAACTGTTGCGCGATGCTGGTCTCGGCATAACGCGTCGACAACTTGTTGTACATGTCCCGCAGGGAATCCAGGTTTCGCTGCATCCGGTTGTACTCGACCAGTGCACGCTCCGCATCCAGAACCGCCTGCTCCCCTTCCTTGAGCTTCCCCTCCAAGGTTGTCAGTTCCGCAACTGCCGCCTTGTGGTCATTCTCGATTTGGTTCACCGCTTGGCTGATGGCCGCCTTCAACACCGCCTTGACCGATTTCAGGGAGGCTTCGTTTTCAATCACTTTCGGGTGACGGGCCAGATAGGTCTCATCCAGTACCAGACGTTCTCGCTGGAGCTCATTGAGTTGGGAATAGATCGCGATAATGTCCTCACGCCCGCCGATCACCGGGATCTCCATCAATTTCTCCAGGTTTTTACCGGCCGCCTGGATCTGTTGCTGAAGCGTCTCCACCTCCAGCAGGCGTAGGTTCGCATCGGTCAGTGCATCGTTGATGCGCCGCAAGCGCTCCCCGAGGATGCCCTGGTCCTGCTGCACCGAAACAAGATTATGCGACTGGCGGTACTCCTGTAGCTCCAGTTCCTTGCCCTCTAGTTGTGTGCGCATTTCCTCCACTTGCTTGCCGAGGAAATGGACCGCCTCGCCCGTCGAACTGTTTCTCAGGTTCGCTTTGTAGGCGATGTATTGCCTCACGTATTCATTCGCCAGGAACTGTGCCACTTGGGGCGAATGGTGTACGATGTGAATCAGGATTACCTGTGACTCTTCTTCCGACCCCTGCTCCACAGACAACATCTTCGACATGATCAGCCCGGGGGCGTCCGCCGGCTTCTCCGCAGTGGCCGGATCATAATAAGGTGCCACCACGGCTTCGACCTGCTCGGGAGTCAAGGCACGGACCACGGCTTCGGCGATCCCACGCGTCTGAATGCGCTCCATGTGTGTGTTCATGAAGGTATTCAGCAGGTTCACATGTGTCACGCTGGTGTCCATGACCTCACGAAAATCCATCACATTCGCGGTGCTGAGCTCGATCGTCATAGATGCCTCGGCCTCATACAGCTTTTCCTGTGAAAGCAGGACCGCCATGAGCAGTCCTGCAACAATCGCACCGCATACCGCGCCGATGCACCAGCGTTTGCGTATGATCGCGATGATATCTGTGATGCTGATCAAGCCATCGGCCTGGCTCTTGTCGTTTGCCCCCGTAAATTCTCCTGTTGCCATAGAATACCGTAGTTGAAGTTAGAATACCCGTCGTGGCACGTAGACGACGTCCCCCGTGCGGATGATGAACGGGGGCTCGGTAACACCGTCCGATTTGGACTGCAGCAAGCGGTCCACATTGACCACGGCAGTCGGGGCTTCCCCTTCCGCCGAGGTGGCCCTCGTCACCGTCACTTCGGTAGTCTTGGCCGTGTTCTTGAAACCGCCCGCTTCAGCGATTGCGATCTGGATCGGCAGGCCATTCAACCCGGGGTTGATTTGAACCGTGCCCGGCTTGTTCACTTCGCCCATGACGGTGAGGACCTTGGGAGCGAATTCTTCGATACTCACGGTCACCACCGGTTTGCGCAGGTACTGTTGGTCAATAAAGGATTGTGCGATGATCAGGGAAGCTTCCTTCACCGTCTTGCCTCCGATTGTCACCGTCCCGACCAGCGGCACCGACGCCGTGCCGCTATCCGTAATCAGCTGTGTGGTGGCCAGGTCCGGTTCGCCGTACACCGAAACCTGTACCTTGTCGAAAGGCGACAGGCGGTATTCCGTCTCAGGCTTGGCCGCAACGGCACGTACCGCCTGTAGCGGCTTGCTGGTGGCAGGTTCGGCCCCTTGCGCGGCCAACGGAACGAGCATCCCCAGTGTGGTGAGCACAAATGGAAGGAGGTAGGTGAGCGCGATCAGGCGACCCGTCAGCCGAGGCTGAAGTCTGTGGTTTAGCATAGATGGTTGGACTGGTTAGTATACGAAATCGACACCAACAATGACAAAGGTCCGGTCATAATCGGCCAGTTTAACGTCGGAATCCTGGTCTGAGTAGTAGAGGGATGCATTCAGGCTCAGGCGGTCCTCAATCAATTCGTAAATTGCCTCGATATAGCCGTAGTACTTGTCGTCGGAGCGGTAGGTGCCACCGTCGATAAGGCGCTCGAAATCATTGTTGGCATAGCCGAGCTCCGCACGCATGGATAGCTTTTCGTCGAAATCATGGTCATACGCGAAATTCAGATACATGCTTTCAACCGCTTGGTTCGCGGAGGTCGTCTCGGTGTCACTGCCCGCAGTCAATTCCAGCTTGGAGCGCTCATCCATCATCCAGGAGGCGACCAGCTCGGCGAAGACCGAAGTTTGGCTGTCGAAGGCGGACTCGTCGAAGTCGCGGTACTGCAGGCCCAGACGCCCTTCGAGCTCGACGGTCGGCGTCAGCATGCCTTCGCTCACCAGGTACCAGGAATGGCTGTCACTGTCCGCCGTCGGATCGGTGCCGTCCACCGTGGTCCGCTTGTAGCGGTAGCCGAGACCGAAACTCAGCGCGTCGTTGTAACGGTACATAAAATCCAGCGGCAAGGTGTAGGTGGTCACATCGGCGAAACCGTCGGTCTTAGCCACTTCGGATCGGTAGAGGATGCCGGATGACAGGTAGTAGCGGTCGGTGAAATAATAGTGCCCGGTCAGTCCGAGATTGATGATCTCCTTCTGGATGAAGGACTGCAGCAGGGAATCCCCCGTCGAGACCTCGTTGTACCCCGCGGTAAAGTGTAAATCGAAATTGGTGTCCTGCGCATCCTGCGGGTACTCGATATCAATGCCGCTCTTGATATTTTCGGTATTGAGCGAAGTGTTGTCGTCATAACGGCGGAATTGCAGCCCGGCAAATGCGTCAATGTAGAGCAGTCCGGTATCGTAGCGATAAAGCAAATTGGGCTGCGCGATGAAGATGTAATCATCGATATCGTTCGCACTCCGGTTCAGGTTACTATCGTATTCAACCTTTGAATTGAGCCCGAATGCGGCCGCTCCTTTGTTGCCCAGTTGAATCTCAGCCTTGAGCAGAAGTGGAAGAACCATACATGAGGAGAGCGATAAGGCCTTGATTATTAGGTCGCTAGGGGTTCCGCACCTGGTAGTCGCGGGTCGTGTCGATGTGTTAGCCATGAGTTGTAGTGGTTATGTCTGAGTGGCATTCGGACTCAAGCTCAACTGCTTGTGTCACAAAGAGTTTACGTTGTCATACTCATCGTTTTTGCATGGTTAAACGCATTCTATAACATCGTGAGCATTCAAAATGCCAAAATACAGAAAGTGACGATGAAAACGGACTTTACGCGCCCCTGAGAATATGGAAGCGTGCGCGGCATGTCTGAAAACCATAGCCTCAACATTCTTGTCATCGGATCCGGCGGCCGTGAGCACGCACTTGTCCAAGCCTGCCTGCAGAGCCCGCTTGCCGGCAAAGTGATCGCCGCACCTGGCAACGGCGGCATGGCTAGCGAGGTGGAATGCTTCAACACTGCGGTCGAGGATGTGCCGGGCATCGTTCAACTGGCCCAAGCCGAATCGATCGGTCTGGTGATCGTCGGCCCTGAAGTTCCACTCAGCCTGGGGCTGGTGGACGCCTTGCAGGCAGCCGGCATTCCCGCCTATGGCCCATGCCAGGCTGGCGCCCAGCTCGAATCGAGCAAGGCCTTCTGTAAGGACTTTTTTGCCCGCCACAACATCCCCACGGCCGCCTATGCAAATTTCACGGAAGTCGCTCCGGCTCTGGAGTATCTGGAATCGCACCCCGCACCGATCGTAATCAAGGCAAGCGGCTTGGCCGCCGGCAAGGGTGTCATCATGGCCGAGACTCAGGAGGAAGCGATCGCTGCGGTCAAGGACATGCTTGAAGGCGGTGCGTTCGGCCAAAGCGGCGCTGAAATCGTGATTGAAGAGACCCTCTACGGTGAAGAAGCGTCGATCCATGCCATCGTATCGGGCGACAACTTCGTTTGCCTGCCCCCCAGCCAGGACCACAAGCGCGTGGGCGAAGGCGACACCGGCCTGAACACCGGCGGTATGGGTGCCTACACTCCGACCAGCAAAGTCAACGCGGCACTGCAGGCCCAGATCGAGGAAATGGTCATCCGCCCCACCCTCGAAGGATTCAAAAAGGACGGCATCGATTTCCGGGGTACGCTCTATGCGGGACTGATGCTCACCGAAGCCGGCCCCAAGGTGCTTGAATACAACGTCCGTTTCGGCGATCCGGAAACCCAGGTGCTCCTCCCGATGGTCGCCGACGATCTCGTCCCCGTCCTGCTGGCCTCGGCCAAGGGCGAAGCCCTGCCGCAACAACTGGCCTTCCATCCGGGAGCCGCCATTGTCGTAGTGCTGGCCGCCGGCGGCTACCCGGGCAGCTATGCAAAGGGCGAGGTCATCCGTTTTCCCGAAAGCCTGCCGCCGCGCACAAGTATCGTGCATGCCGGAACCAAGCGTTCCGATGATGGCACCATCACCACGAACGGCGGCCGCGTCCTTGGTGTGAGCGCACAGGCTCCCTCATTGGAGGAAGCCAAAGACCTCGCTTATACCGTCTGTGACCAGATTCATTTCGACTCGAAATACCTGCGCCGGGACATTGGACACCGGGAACTGAATCGCGGGTCGAATTGACAGCCCGCATCCCCTGCCACAGTTTGCTTCATCCACATGGCTCAAACACGCGATCTCATACTAACCATCTGCACCGGTAACGTATGCCGTAGCCCAATGGCGCAAAAGCTACTGCAGCATGCGCTCGACGCAGCGGAAGGTCCGCTGGGCCGGTTGAAGGTCGTGTCGGCGGGGGTGGCCGCCGGCTATGGGGATCCGGCATCCCGCAACTCAGTCAGCGCCCTGAAAAAGGTTGGGATCGACCTGGAGCCGCATAAAAGCCAACCCCTGACCGTCGACCTGGTGGAACGCGCGTTCGCCATCTTCGGGATGACGCACTCGCACCTGGACATTCTGTATCATTACCACGGGGAACATCTTCCTGAAAGGGTCCATCTCTTCCGTGAATTCATCGGCGGCGGTGCCTCACCGGAAATCCCGGATCCCTTTGGACAAAATATCGACGCTTACCGGGAATGCCTCGACTCCATGGTCGAAGCCATCCCCTCCGTCGTGGCCTACCTCAAGAAGGAAATCGAGCAGGAGTAATAGCCAGAACCCCTCCACCGCTTCGCGGTCCCCCTCCCCTTGAAAGAGGAGGAGTTTTATTTTGCAGCCTCCACCTGAAGTGGATGGTGAGGCATCCTTACTAAACGAGTTGCCATCAGGAGCAAACCACACACTCAAACTCCTCCTCCCTGGCTCGGCGTAGTCTTAGACGAAGACGGGTGCTTGCAGGAGAGGCCTGTCACGGCGTATCACAGAGAAGCCGGATGGCCCGGCTCGCCCGGGACGGAGGGGTCCACACTCAAGCCTACCCATTGAAGCACTCGATTGGATCGAGCTCACGGATAAGCTTTACGCAAGTCTGCCCCGATGGAAGCCGTCCACTTCAACAAGCCCTTACCAGGTATTTGACGATGAGCCTGAATGGCACGGACTTAATGAGGCGATTTGAATATTTGGGCCTATAGAGGCTTGGGGCGGTAGTGGCTGCTTTAGCTGCCATATTACGTACTGTAGGTGCGTCGACTTGCTGGCGACTGAAGTCGCCACTACGGCATTGCCTTAAGTCCGTGCCATTCACGATGAGCCTGAAAAAGGGCGGACAACTGAATGCAGCTGCCCGGCCTGAAAGTCTGCAAGCAGGCAACTAATTTCCCTCAATCGTGTAGATCGTGGGAGTGACGCTCACTTCGTTTGCCACCAGCAAAAGAGCGACACCGCCGGGGCTGGATGCTGCAGGGATAAACTCCATCTCTTCGGGGCCGAAGTCGCAGGAATGTGTCGATTCAGTCACGTTTCGGAAAAGAGCCGACACGCGTAGCCCGGCCGGCCGGTGCGCACCAAATTATACGTTCCGTAAATATAGCGCTTGTTACCACTCGGCCGCCTGCTTCAAACTGCAGGCGATGAGTGACGACGCCCACGCACTATTGATCGATATCGTACTTCCTCTGGAGCAATCGGAGGATGCGGATGCCCGCGTGCAGGCAGTGGCTCAGAAGCTCGAAGTCCCGGCGGCTGACATACGCGAGCTACGCTTGCGGAAACACTCGATCGACGCCCGGCAGCGACAGATCAAAGTCCGGATGCGTTTCGAGGTGGGCCTGCGCCGGATGCTTCCGGCCGAACCAGACCTGAAGCCGGAGTATCCAGAGCTTCCGGCTTCCGCCCCGACCGTCATTATCGTCGGTTGCGGCCCCGCAGGCATGTTTGCCGCACTGCGTGCCATCGAACTGGGCCATCGCCCCGTCCTGCTGGAACGGGGCAAGGATGCCTCGGCCCGTCGCTTCGACCTCGGGCCGATTCTCAAGGAAGGCCGGGTCATTGAGGATTCGAATTATTGCTTCGGCGAAGGCGGCGCCGGGACTTTCTCCGACGGTAAGCTTTACACCCGGGCCA
This sequence comes from Coraliomargarita parva, assembly GCF_027257905.1. Classification (NCBI taxonomy): domain Bacteria; kingdom Pseudomonadati; phylum Verrucomicrobiota; class Opitutia; order Puniceicoccales; family Coraliomargaritaceae; genus Coraliomargarita; species Coraliomargarita parva. Next base: position 470,124 of record NZ_JAPZEI010000003.1, on the reverse strand, counting down.
CCAAACGGGGCCCCGTGCGCAAAGTCTATGAGACCTTTGTCGCCCATGGCGCTCCGGATCGAATTTTGATCGACGCCCACCCCCACATCGGATCCAACCTGCTCCCGAAGGTCGTGATGGCGATGCGTGAATCAATCCGCGCCGCCGGCGGAGAAGTTCATTTCGGAGCGAAGGTGAATCACTTCATCCTCCAGGACGGCCGGATCGAGGGCGTCACGACAGAGGACGGCCGGGAGTTCCGAAGCAAGCGGGTCATACTCGCCACCGGTCATTCCGCGCGCGACATCTACCGGCTCCTGCAGGAAAGTGGCATCCTTTTGGAACAGAAACCCTTTGCGGTCGGCGTTCGGATCGAGCACCCCCAAGCCTTGATCGACAGCCTGCAGTACCATATTCCGAAGGACAAAGAGCGCCCGCGCCTTTTGCCGGCCGCCAGCTACCGTTTGGCCACCAAAATCGACAACCGAGGGGTCCACTCCTTTTGCATGTGTCCCGGTGGGTTCATCGTACCGGCCGCGACGGAAAACGATGAAGTCGTGGTGAACGGCATGAGTCTGGCCCGACGGGACTCCCCCTTTGCAAACAGCGGCATGGTCGTCACCGTTGAGCCGGAAGACACCTCCGGCTTCGCGGGTACGCACGGTGTGCTCGCCGGCATCGCATTTCAAAAATCGCTCGAAACCGCAGCCAAGTCCGCCGGAGGCGGCGGTCAGGTCGCACCGGGCCAGCGGGTCACCGACTTTCTCAAGGGGAAAGCCTCTCAAACACTTCCGGCCACAAGCTACTTCCCCGGCATTCAAACAGCACGTATCGACGAATTACTGCCTGCATGGATCGTCGAACGTCTGCGTAAGGGCCTGGATTTGTTCGGCAAGCAGATGCGCGGCTACATTACCGAAGACTGTAATTTGATCGGCTTTGAAACCCGGACCAGTTCACCGGTCCGTATCCCCCGCCGGGACGACAGCCTGCAGCACCCTGAAGTCGAGGGCTTGTATCCCTGCGGCGAGGGTGCGGGCTACGCCGGCGGAATCGTCAGTGCGGCACTTGACGGCATGCGCTGCGCCGATGCCGCCTGCCAAGACTAATACGCTATTCGACGGACAGGATCGTTCCCTCCAAACCGTTGGCCAAAAGGAAGCGCTCGCCCTTGCGCAGGCCCAGCACGCGCCCGGCCAAGACCGAACTCGGCGTAATCACGGTGACATCGGCATCATCCATGTGCACAACATGTCCGCCCGCCACTCCGGCGAAAAAGTAGTAGTCGGGCTCGCCGGCGATTTCGCACTGGAAAAGCGCCCCGAGAGAGACTCGGTCGTTCGGCTTAAGCAGGTCTTCGCGTTCGGACTGCAATTCTTCAACCGCCTCTGCCCATTGACGAGCCTGCCCGGCCTGGCCTGCGGCGAGGTACGATGCTTCCAAGCCCTGCGTGTCCCATTGGGATTCGGCACGTGATTCTTCATTCGTCGCATATTCGGCCGCATCTTTCGATGCCGCGACCGCATGTTGAAATTCCTGCCGGAGGGTTTCGATCAGTGTATTGAAAAAGTGTGTCTTATCCATTGGGGCAAACGAAGATATTCACTTGCAGCTTTTTCGGTTTCAACAATTTTTGAGCAAAAAGCATCAGCTTTCATTTTATACGCTAAGGCCCCCCTCGTACCATGCCATCCCCCTCCCGACGTACCCACCTATACAAACCCTATTTCTTTTTCTTCTGCCTCTTCGCTCTGGTCTGGATCACCATGCTGTTGTTTGCCGGCGGCTTTACCACCAGCATCAAGGCGGGCATGGCCTTCCTCGACTGGCCCCTTTCCAACGGTTCCGTCAATCCCGACGGCTGGCTGAGCGAATCGGACAAAATGGCCGAGCACAGCCACCGCCTGCTGGGCATGCAAATCGGGCTCATCTCAATCGCTTTGGTGCTGTGGACCTACTTGCGAGAATCGAGAACCTGGGTCCGTCGCCTTGCCCGTGTCTTGCTTCTGGTCGTCATCCTACAAGGCGTGCTCGGCGGTGCCCGAGTACGCTTTGATCGGCTCAACCTGCTGACCGACCATAATCTGCTCGCTCAAAGCTTTGCCGTTTTGCATGCCTGCGGCGCCATGATCGTACTCGGATTACTGGTCGCCATTACATTGGCGGGATCCCGCAATTGGATCGAATGCAAGCAGAAACCCGGAACGGACGTACCGGACTCGCTGCGCAAGCTGGGACTGCTGACCTGCGGCTTGATCTTCATCCAAATCCTCCTCGGCGCCATCATGCGCCACGCCGATGCCGGACTTGCCATTGCCCGTTTTCCACTGGCGAGGGAAGGTAGCCTCTTCCCCGCAGAATGGAATTTCGCCATCGGCATCAACTTCGCTCATCGCTGCGGCGCTGTATTGGTCACCTTAATACTGCTAATCTACATCCAGCGTCTCTTCAGCAATGCTACTACCCGCAAGGCGCTGGCCCTCGGGCTCTACTTCATTCCCTTCCTCATTAGCCTGCAGATCTACCTGGGGGCACTCACAATCTGGACGGCGAAGAATCCCTATGCCGCGACATTACACCATTTGGTCGGCGCTTTTCTACTTGCCAGCACGTGGGCTCTAACTTTCCTCTTGTATCGCCCTCTACTTGACCAAACAGGAGCAAACTACCTCGCTCCTGACAGTCGTCCGTATTCAGATTCTGTTACCGGATGAACCAACACCAAAGCCAAACTACCAATTACAGTCCAAGCCGTGCGCAGCTCAAAGTGCTGGCCGAGGACTTTTACGAACTCACCAAGCCGCGTCTGAGTTTCCTTTCCGTGGTCACCGCCGTGGTCGGCTACCTCATCGCCAATCCGGCGCGTGATTTCGCAATCCTACTCGCCCTTTTGCTGGGCACCTCCTTGGCCGCCGGGGGCGCAGCCGTGCTCAACCAATGGCTCGAAAGGGACGCCGATGCCAAAATGGTCCGCACCCGAAACCGCCCCATTCCGGCGGGACGGGTCCAACCCGCACATGCGCTGCTCTATGGCCTCGGCCTCGGCATGCTCGGCTGCACCCTCCTCTATACGGGCGCCAACCCGCTGGCCGGTTCGCTGGCCGCAGCGACCATTGCCTCCTACGTGCTACTTTACACGCCGCTGAAACAACTCACCACCTGGAACACCATCGTCGGTGCCGTCCCCGGAGCGCTTCCGCCTCTAATTGGATGGTCGGCCGCCGAGGGCAGTATCAGTACCTTCGGATGGCTGCTCTTTGCCATCCTCTTCCTCTGGCAAATGCCCCATTTCTTTGCCATCGCATGGACCCACCGAAAGGACTACGCCCGTGGCGGATTTGTCATGCTGTCCAACGCAGACAAGCATGGGCGTCTTGTCGCGGTCCAAAGCTTGCTCTTCTGTATCGCGCTGGTGACCGCCAGTCTTATGCCCAGCTTTCTCGGCTATACCACCTGGGGCTATGGCTCGATTGCATCGATCCTTGGCCTCTACATGCTGCGCCCCGCGTTCCGATTCCTCAGGCAATCCGAACGTGACCCTGCGGCAAGGAAGCTGTTCATCGCATCGATCTGCTATTTGCCGGCACTGCTGGTCCCCTTGGTCCTCGACGTCTGGCTCGTCCACTAATACCGCATGCGTATATGAGTTTAACTGAGTCCCTGCCCAGCATCAACGCGATACTCAACGGCAGTGCAACTGTCCTACTCACTTCAGGCTTTATCTTCATCCGCCAAGGCAAGAAGCAAGCCCACCGCAGTTGTATGCTCACGGCCTTCGGGCTCTCCGTCGTTTTCCTCGTCACCTATGTGCTGCACAAAATCCTCGTGCATGGTGTCCATACCCCCTTTGGCGGCGAAGGTTACTGGCGCCTCTTCTACTACGGGATGCTCGTCTCCCATATCATCCTGGCCATGGTCATCGTACCGCTGGTCCTGACCACGCTAACGCTGGCCGTTCGGGGGAAATTCGAATCGCACAAGGCCTGGGCCCGTTGGACCTTTCCCATCTGGTACTACGTCTCCGTCACCGGCGTACTCGTTTACTGTTTCTTATATCACTGGTTCTAATACCCGGGCCATGCTGATTTTAGCCCCCAAGCGATTGAGTAATAGCTTGTAAGCGTACATTAGTACCTTTTACTGGTGCTAGTTAATCTACTAATCTCCCACTCCTCCCCACACTACCAACTACCGTGATAAAACGACTAAGCGGAGCCCGTTTCCTCTGGCCGATCTACCTGTTGCCTGCCCTCCTGCTTCTTGGCGGCTGCAATTTGCATACGCGCATGTCGACTTTCGATGCCAAGGGCCCGATCGCCGAAGAGCAATTAAACCTATTCATGATCACAGTTTGGGTGACCTGTTTCATCTTTGTCGTGGTCGGAGGGGTCTTCCTATACTCGGTCGTCAAGTTCCGCGAAAAACCGGGCGACACCCGTCCCTTGCCCAAGCAGGGCCACGGCAATCCCTTGGTCGAGATCGGCTTGATCGGCGCCTCCGTACTACTCTTGGTCATCATCGCCGTGCCTACGCTCAAGGCGATTTGGTTTACCCATGAGACCCCCGATGACAAGGAACACAAGCTGGGCTCGTGGTACAGCGGGAGCGAACTGTCGGACGAGTCCGAAGATGAAATCCTCACCATCCGGGTAATCGGCTACCAGTGGTGGTGGGAATTTGAATACCCGCAACTGGGCATCACCACCGCAAATGAAATGGTGATACCCGCGGGCAAAGCCGTGCATCTGGAACTACGCTCGGTTGACGTCATCCACTCCTTCTGGCTGCCGCGCATAGCCGGCAAGGTCGACCTCATTCCAGGCCGGGCGAACTCCATGTGGATCCAGGCCGGAGACAGTTTTGAACAATGGCTGGCAAAGTCCGGCACCCCAGTTGACGAAGCGCCCCTCGAATCGGCTTACTCGGATTATCTGCAAAACGAAATTTACGATTACTACTACGGTCAGTGCGCGGAGTACTGCGGCGACTCCCACGCCCGGATGCTCTTCCGCAGCACGGTCGTCAGTAATGAGGATTTCCACCAATGGGTAAATAGCATGCAAGCCGGTCAACAAGCCCCAGACGGCAAGGAATGGGATGAATGGTTAAAAACCTACAATAAGACACCGGATCAATTAACGGGCGATCTGAACGAAGGACTGAAGTTGTTTGTCGGGAAAGGCACCTGCAGCGGCTGCCACACGATCAATGGACACCCATTGGCAAGAGGTGTTGCCGGCCCGGATCTAACAAAGCTTGCTTCCCGTTACTCCATTGCAGCTGGCTGGCTCAACCACCGGAATGAAGACGGCAGCATCGACCGCGAACAGCAATATGCGAACTTCGTCAAGTGGCTCAGCGAAACCAATAAGGTCAAACCCGGCAATCTGATGTGGGATAACCGCCAAGGCGGCGGCATCGGCCACATGGGACTGACCGAGGACGAGAATCGCAAGATCGCAACCTATCTCCAATCCCTAAAGTAAGCCATCACGATGAGCACTACGGTTACCGAAACGCCAACTACCACCCCGGAACATCACCCCGAGCTCAAGCCGGAACGTAGCCGTCTGGGCCTGCTGCGTCCGGACCACGGAAAAAGCACCCTCGTCGATTGGCTCACGACCGTCGACCACAAGAAGATCGGCATCATGTACGGTGCGATCGCGCTCTTTTTCCTGTTGGTCGGAGGCGTCGAGGCATTGCTGATTCGCACGCAGTTGGCCGTGCCTGAAAACGACCTGATTTCGGCACAGCGCTACAACCAGCTCTTCACCATGCACGGCACGACCATGATCTTCCTCGCGATCATGCCGCTCAATTCCGCCTTCTTCAATTTTCTAGTTCCCTTGCAAATCGGAGCGCGAGACGTGGCCTTTCCACGGATCAACAGCTTCAGCCTCTGGGCCTTTGTCTCCGGTGCCTTTGTTCTCAATTTCGGATGGGTCCTCCAAGCCCTTGAGATGATGGGACTCTTCCAAGCGTCCGGGCCAACCGCAGGAATGAATGATTTCGTGCCGGCCACGGGCTGGTTCGGCTACGCTCCGATTACCGGCAAAGCCTTCACCGGTGCCGGTACCGACTTCTGGATCATGGGATTGCAGATCCTCGGCATCGCCTCCCTGACCTCGGCCATGAATTTCATTGTTACAATTGTCAACATGCGCGCGCCCGGCATGAAGATGATGCGGCTACCCGTCTTTACCTGGATGACCCTGGTCGTCTCCCTCCTCATCGTGTTTGCCTTTCCGGCCATCACGATCGCCTTGGCCGAGCTGATGTTCGACCGGGTCTTCGGCACCAATTTCTTTGTCACCGCAAGTGGCGGTCAACCCATCCTATGGCAGCACCTGTTCTGGATCTTCGGCCACCCGGAAGTCTACATTCTCGTGCTACCGGCCATGGGCATCGTTTCCGAGGTCCTGCCCACCTTCTCGAGGAAGCCGCTTTTCGGCTATGCCATCGTGGTCTTCTCGGGTGCGGTGATCGGCTTTCTAGGATTTGCAGTGTGGTCGCACCATATGTTTACCACCGGACTGGGCAAGGTCGCCACGGCCGCCTTCTCCCTCCTCACCATGGCCATTGCGGTGCCGACGGGAGTGAAAATCTTCAACTGGGTCGGGACCCTCTGGGGCGGCCGTGTCCGCTTCGCGCCTCCCATGATCTTCGCTCTCGGCTTTGTCTGGATGTTCATGATGGGCGGCTTTTCCGGTATCATGCACTCCTCCGCCCCCGCCGATGCGCAGCAGCAGGACAGCTATTTCGTGATTGCCCACTTCCACTACGTCGCGATCGGCGGCATCTTCCTCGCCATCGTATCCGGCATCTATTTCTGGCTGCCCAAGATCTGCGGCAGGATGTGGAAGGGAAAGCTCAGCACCGTCGTGGCAATCTTCACCGTCATCGGCCTGAACATCACCTTCTTTCCCATGCACTTCCTCGGTCTGCTCGGCATGCCGCGTCGGACGCATACCTACCTAGCCGGCTTTGGCTGGGATAGCTATAACCTGGTCTGCACCATCGGCGCCTACATCCTCGGCTTCGGAATCCTGCTCCTCGTGATCGACATTGTACGCTGTATCCGAAGCGGGGAACCGGCCGGGAACGACCCATGGGATGCGCGGACCCTAGAGTGGATCACGACCTCGCCGCCCCAAGTCTATAATTTCGCCCGCACCCCGGTCATCCATGCCCGTGACGCCCTTTGGGAGCACAAGTACGGCCCGGAAACACGACGCATCGACAAGGAAGCCGACGACGGCCACGGAATTCACATGCCAAGCCAGTCCTGGATGCCGCTGATCGCGTCCCTCGGGTTCGTCCCCTTAGGCTTGGGCATGTCCCTCAAACAGGCTGGCGTCCCCTTTATGGGCTATGTCGCCATTCTGGGGCTGGTCATTTGCTCCGCGGGCATCGCCCTCTGGGCCCTCGAAGGTCCCGGCGGCTACCACCTTCACCCGGAAGACACCGAAAAACTCTAAACCAGACGATTCCTATCCAATGAGCACAGCTGCGACTGCCCAACAAGACGGACACCGGAACCTGATCATCGACAACAAGAAATTGTTGATGTGGCTCTTCCTAGGCTCCGACTGTATGTTTTTCGGAACCCTGATCTCGACCCACCTCATCTACCGGAAGCTCTACCCGGAAGAGTATGATCCCACCCACCTGTTCAGCCTCGAACTGACCTCGTTTTCGACCTTCATCCTGCTCATGAGCTCCTTCCTCATGGCCCTGTCCGTATCGGCCATGCACAAGGGAGAGTTGAAAAGCTTTCGCCGGAACGTCATCGGGGTGATCCTCTTCGGACTGATTTTCCTCGGCTGCCAGGTCTACGAGTTCACCCACTTCGTGCACGAAGGCCTGACACTCAGCACCGGCACCTTCGGATCCACCTTCTACCTGATGACCGGCACCCACGGCACCCACGTCGCGATCGGTGTATTCTGGCTGACCTGTATGCTATTCCACTCCTACAGCGGAAAAATGGACGCTCACGAAAGCGCGGTGGATGTTGAAGTTGCCGGACTTTACTGGCACTTTGTGGACATCGTGTGGATCGTCATTTTCACCGCTGTCTATCTCATCGAATTCATCTGACTATGAGCGAAGCCCACTACCACCCCGTACCGGTCGCCGACCCCCACGCCGGCGACGAAAATGAAAAGTACCACGCCTTTGTGAACCTGGCCTTGATCCTGGCCGCCGTTACGGGCGTCGAGCTCGTGCTCGTCTACCTGCCTTTCGCCCCGGCCTTCGTCATGTCCGTGCTCGTCGCGCTCTCACTGTTTAAATTCCTGGCCGTGGTCTCCTGGTTCATGCACCTGATCTACGACAAGCTCCTGCTCTCCCTGGCCTTTGCCACCGGCATGTCGATTGCCTTTGGCACCTTTACCGCACTGATGTTTATCATGGACACGAAATATGTCGCACCCCCCGAAATTCCGGGGATGTAGTTACTGGTATAAGATGTAAAAGAGCACAAAAAGCCACGATTGCTTTTCTACGGGGCGGTCCTGCATAATGCGGAATCGCCCTTTTACATGAAAAGGCGAAAAGCCCCCCTCCGACTAACGTGCAACTTCACTGGCATACCGAGCCCCTTTTGCTGATCAGCCTGTTGCTGACCGGCTGGCTCTACGCGCTCGGAACAGGCCCCCTGCGCACACGAATCGCCAAACGCAACATCCCCTATCCCTTCGGCCGTGCCGTCAGCTTCTATAGCGGACTCGCACTGGCCTACCTGGCGGTCGGTTCACCCCTCGACCAACTCGGCGAACAGTTCCTGTTCAGTGCCCACATGGTGCAACACATGTTGCTGATCTATTTCACTCCGACACTCTTCTTTTTTGGCACCCCGCCCTGGTTGGTCGACTGGCTGCTGCAGCCCCTCCCAATTAGGAGAACCATGCGTTTCCTCACCCACCCGGCCTTTGGCGGGTTTACCTTCACTTTTGTCTATACGGTCTGGCACATGCCCGTCGCCTACGAAATCGCCCTGCACGACAAGCGCCTGCATATCCTGGAACATTGGACCATGTTCTCGCTCGGCACGCTGATGCTCTGGCCCTTCCTGACCAACTCAAGCCTCGTCCCAAAACGCAGCTACCCGGTCCGGCTCGTCACCATCTTCCTGCTCATGGTGGGACAGTTGCCGGTCTTCGCCTTCCTGACTTTTTCCGGCGACGCGATTTATCCGACCTATGCCTGGGCACCCCGCATCATCAATCTGGACCCGTTAAACGACCAAATTATCGGCGGAATCATCATGAAAGTCGTGAATATGGGATTTTCGCTTACAATTCTGGGAACATGCTTCTATTTATGGGCGAAAAGTGAAGCGACTGATGATGTGGAGGCATCGATTCCTCCCGGTAAGGCCGCGCTCACTCGGTAACAACATGACATGGGAAATTATTTTCGTCTTCCTGCTGCTGGCCTTTGCTATCGGCAGTTTTATATGGGAACGCATCTCGGCCGATCTGACTGCGATGACGGTTTTTGGCGTGCTCATCTTCGTGAGCATGATCACACACAGCGATCAATTGCCGCCCCTGGAGCAGACGCTCGGCGTCTTCAGTAATTCGGCGCCCATCACCATCGCGGCCATGTTCATCGTCAGTGCCGCACTCGAACGGACCGGGGCCATCGACCTGATCACGGCCTACCTGCGCAAGCTGGTAAAGTTTCCTTACAAAGGCTTTATCTTCATCATGATCCTCGGGGTCGCGGCCGTGTCGGCCTTCGTCAACAATACGCCGGTCGTGATCGTGCTGATGCCGGTCATCCTCACCCTCTCACGTGAGATGGGCGTCGCCGCCTCCAAGTTGCTGATCCCGCTGTCCTATGCGTCTATTTTCGGCGGGACTTGCACCCTATTGGGTACCAGTACCAACCTGCTGGCCTCAGGCATCCTTCGGGATGCCGGCCGCGAACCAATCAGCATGTTCGAGCTCTCCTCGGTGGGCCTGCCGATCCTCATTTTCGGCGCCCTCTACCTGGTGTTATTCGGCAATAAACTCCTTCCACACCGGGAAACACTGACCTCCATCCTCTCGGACGAGGAACGCAAGGAATTCATGACGGAGGCATTCGTCCGCGCAGGATCCGCATTTGTCGGTCGAAACGTTGCCGACAGCGGCCTGTTGAAAGGTCGCGGAATACGTCTGCTCGAAATCGTCCGCCATGGTGTGGCGATTCAAGGGGATCCCAAAAAGACCACCCTCGAAGCCGGTGACCGACTGGTCTTGGCCTGCCGCCCCGCCGGAGTGGCCGAAGCCCATGCCATCAAAGGGATCACTCTGCCCGGCGAACTCTCCGAAGGCCTGGAAACCATTGCCAGTGACGAAGGTGCCATTGTCGAAGGTGTGGTTTCCCCGCACGCCTCGGTCGTCGGCAAGACACTGGGTGAGATCAATTTCCGTCAACGCTTCCGGATGGTGGTCGTAGCGGTCCACCGGAAAGGCACAAACCAGCGAGAGCGCCTCGCCAGCTTGCGTCTGCAGCAGGGCGACACCCTCTTGATGATGGGCTCAACCAAGGCCATTGATTCCCTGGCCAATAGTGACGAAATCATCATTTTGGACCGCCCCCGCGTACCCGCACGCAGTGTGCGTGCAAAAATGCCGATCGCCATGGCCACTGCAATCGGCATTGTCGCCCTTGCGACAGTCAACATCGTCCCCATTGTTGCCGCCGTATCCCTGGGGGTCTGCATCCTCCTGCTCACCGGATGCATGAAGCCGAAGGACGCCTATGCCTCGGTCGAATGGAGCATCCTGATCATTATCTTCGGCATGCTGGCACTCGGCCAGGCCATGGACTCCACCGGAGCCAGCCTCTTGATCGCCGAAAGCTTGACTAATCTCGTCGAGAAAATCGCGACCGGCACAACCCAACACCTCATCATGCTGGCGCTCATTTATATCATTACCTCGACCTTCACCGAATTCCTCTCCAACAACGCCGCCGTTGCGCTGATGGTCCCGATCGCGCTGGGAATCGCCGCAACGCTGGGGATCGACCCACGGCCACTCGTCATTGCAACCTGTATCGCCGCCTCGGCCAGCTTTGCCACCCCCATCGGTTATCAAACCAATACCTATGTCTACGGGGTTGGCGGCTACCGCTTCGGCGACTTTGCCCGGGTCGGTATCCCGCTGAACATTATTTGCTTCATCGTTTCGATGGTCGTCATCCCCATGGTTTGGGAGTTCTAGGACGCCCCCGAATGGCACTACCTCAAGGATAAATTGAGGTTCAGTTTCATTAATCTGTGTTTGATCAGTGGCTTGAACGGCAATGCTCCATCATTGCCGTTCGTCTGCAACTTAGCAAGGAGCTTGCCGCCTTCTACATGCGCGGAAACGACGGAGCGTTTCCCTCCAACTTATGCTTCAATCTTCCTTAATGTAGTGACATTCAGGACGCCCCCGCGAGTAAATCAGATATAATACATCTCTCCGGGCTCCGCGACCACGAAGGCATCCAGACTGTACGAGCAGAGCTTCTTTTCGAAATCGGAGCCCAGTTCCTTCCAGATCGCCGAGACCCTGCCACCGGAATGCCCCGCCGTATCGAAATTGAGCTCCAGCAACTCCGGATCAATCGCCCGGACAATCTCGTCCAGTCCGATCCGCTCCGGCGCACGGGCCAGCGCATAGCCCCCCTGCTTGCCGCGTTTGCTCATAATTAAACCCGAATTCCGCAGCTCATTCAGAATCTGAACCAGATAATTTGCCGGGACATCCTCCGCCTCGGCCAGATCCTCAATGTGCGCCAGTTTGTCCTGCCCGTAAGTACGAGCCAACTGGGCTAGAACACGGCAGGCATATTCAAGTTTATGCGATAGCTTCACAACAACATAAGTTAGGCTCTTAACTAAAGAAGTAAACTTATTTCTCCGGTGAACTGTCCGAAGGGAGGTAGAAAGCCCTAAGACACTCGTTATCAAAAGGTTTAGGGCGCACAAAAAAAACACGGCAAAAGTTACTTTTTGGTGGCCATCGGCCGTCCAAAACGATAATTGTTTACGCTTATGTCAGAAGAAAAAGAACCCGAGAATCTTACCCAGGAAGCGATTGCTGCGCAGGCCGCCAAAGACGTCTATGACTCGTCCAAGATCCAGAAACTGGAAGGCCTGGAAGGGGTCCGCAAGCGGCCCGACATGTACATCGGTGATACCAATGAACGGGGGCTTCACCACTGCGTTTTTGAAATTGTCGACAATTCCATCGATGAAGCACTGGCCGGTTACTGCTCGCAGGTCACCGTCAACATTCATAATGACGGCTCCTGCTCCATTGAGGACGATGGCCGCGGCATTCCGGTCGACATCCACCCGAAGTACCAAATTCCTGCCTTGGAGTTGGTCATGACCAACCTGCACGCCGGCGGCAAGTTCGGCAAGGGTGCCTATCAGGTGTCCGGCGGCCTGCACGGCGTGGGTGCCAAGTGTGTGAACGCAGTTTCCGAATGGTTCGAAGTCGAGGTGCGCCGTGACCACAAGGTCCACAAGATGGAATTCTCCCGCGGCATCACCACCCAGAAGATGAAGGTGATCGGTGAAACCAAGCGCACCGGTACCCGCATCGCATTTTCACCCGACCCGGAAATCTTCCTCACGACCCGCGAATTCAAGTTTGAGATTCTGGGCAAGCGCCTGCGCGAACTCGCCTTCCTCAACCCCGGAATCAAGATCCTGTTCAACGACGAGCGGGTGAATAAATCCGAAACTTTCCTCTTCAAGGACGGAATCGCGGAATACGTTACTTTCCTCAACGAAAACAAAAACATCATCCACCCGGAGCCGATCTCCTTCCACGGTGAAGCGCCGACGCCGAATCCCGACCTGGATGCAAACATTGTTGTCGATATCGCCTTCCAATACAATGACGGCTACAGCGATCAAATCTACGCTTATGCCAACTCGATTCACAATATCGAGGGCGGTACCCACTTGTCCGGCTTCCGTACCGCATTGACCCGCGTGATCAACGCTTACGCGAAAGCCAATAATATCCTGAAGGACAAGGACCCGAACCTCTCCGGTGATGACGCCCGGGAAGGCCTCACCGCGGTCATTTCGGTCAAGGTGCCCGAGCCCCGCTTCGAAGGCCAGACCAAGACCAAGCTTTCCAACGGCGAGGTCGATGGCATCGTCCAGAAAATCACCGGCGAGGAGCTTAAGTATTACTTCGAGACCAACCCGCAGGTCGCCAAGAAACTCATCGACAAGTGCCTCAACGCCGCCCGTGCCCGTGAAGCCGCCCGCAAGGCACGCGAAACGGTCCGTAAAGGCGCACTCTCCTCCGGTGGTCTCCCCGGCAAGCTCGCCGACTGCTCGTCCAAGGACCCGTCCATCTCCGAGCTCTACATTGTGGAGGGTGATTCCGCCGGTGGTTCCGCCAAGCAAGGACGGGACCGCGCCACCCAGGCGATCCTGCCGCTTCGTGGTAAACTCTTGAACGTGGAAAAGGCACGCCTCGACAAGGTGCTCGGCAACAACGAAATCCGCGCCCTCATCACTGCAGTCGGTACCGGCATCGGTGACCATGAAGGCGACGGCGCATTCGATGTGGCCAAGGCCCGTTACCACAAGGTCATCATCATGACCGATGCGGACGTCGATGGCGCACACATCCGCACCCTCCTCCTGACTTTCCTCTTCCGTCAAATGAAGGGACTGATCGAAGCCGGCTATGTTTATATTGCCCAACCGCCGCTCTATAAGATCAAGCGCAAGCGTCGCGAGCAATACGTCGACAACGACGGCCAGCTGAACCGCATCCTGCTCGAGCTCGGTTCGGAAGACGTCAATCTCGTCCGCCTGCGAGACAACCGCGATTTGGCCGGCGAAGCCGTTGACCTCCTTGTGGAATGCATGTCGCGCCTCGATATGATCGGTCGCGGGGTGACCCGCTACGGTTGCGATTTTGCTTCGTATCTCGACCAACACATCGCCGAAACTTACGAACTGCCCCGCTACATCGTGCGCATCCGCACGGGTAACGACGAAGAGTTCCAGTTCCTCAAGGACGACGACGAGCGCAGCGCCTTCCACGCGAAATTCGATCTCACCGAGGCCGATGCCAGCGACACCATTCAACGCGAAGTCGTCACCGACGACGGCATGAAGGTGCAGCAACGCATCTCGCTGCATGAGATTTTCGAGTCCACGGAAATGTCGAAACTGCTCCGCGAACTGGCCGAGGCCGGCATGGATGTCACCAAGTTCTCCCGCACCGAAGAAGCCCGTTATCACCTCATCGAGAACAAGGGCGACGAGAAGAAGGAAAACATCATCGAACTGCACTCGATCATCGAGCTGGTCGATAATATCCGAACCATCGGACGCCGCGGCCTGCAAATCCAGCGATACAAGGGTCTGGGTGAAATGAATCCGAAACAGCTCTACGAGACCACGATGGATCCGAACACACGTCGCCTCCTTAAGGTCGACATCGCCGACGCCGCTGTCGCGGATGGCATCTTCTCCATGCTCATGGGTGAAGACGTCCCCTCACGCCGTGCCTTCATCGAAGACAACGCACTCAACGTCTCCCACCTGGACGTGTAACGGACCCGCTCACTCGTATCCCGCAGCACGCATCTCGAATCTCTTAAAAAAATGTCTGAACAACCTCCCATTGATCCCAGCATCCAACGCGCGGAGCCGACGTCCATTACCGAAATCATGCAGACGGCCTACATCGACTATTCGATGTCCGTTATCGTGAGCCGCGCCCTGCCCGACGTCCGTGACGGTCTCAAGCCCGTCCAGCGCCGGATCCTTTACGCCATGTTGCGCGAAGGTCTCCTCCACAACCGTCCGTTTGACAAGTGCGCCGGTGTGGTCGGGGAAGTGCTGAAGAACTATCACCCGCACGGTGACAGTTCCGTATATGACACACTCGTGCGTCTCGCCCAGAACTGGGTTATGCGCTATCCGCTGATCATGCCGCAGGGCAACTTCGGTTCGATCGACGGTGACTCGCCCGCTGCCTATCGTTATACCGAGTGTAAACTGGAAGCCATCGCCGAAGACCTCCTGAAGGATATCGACGAAGATACGGTCGACTTTGTGCCCAACTACAAGGAAAGCACAACCGAGCCGTCCGTCCTCCCGTCCGCGCTGCCCAACCTGTTGATGAACGGCTCGACCGGCATCGCGGTCGGCATGACCACCAACATCCCGCCACACAATCTTTACGAGCTGATCGATGCCACCTGTGCGATCATCGACGATCCTAAGATCGATCTCGATGAGTTGATCAAGCTGATCCCCGGTCCGGACTTCCCCGGCGGCGGCTATATCCACGGCAAGACCGGGATCGAAAGCTACCTGAAGACCGGTCGCGGCATTGTCCGCACACGCGGTATTGCCGAGGTAGTGGAGAACAAGGGCAAGGAAGAGATTATCATCTCCGCCATCCCCTACAATGTGAACCGCGCCTCCCTCGTCATGCGCATTGCCGAGCTCATCCAGACCAAGGCGATCGAAGGCATTTCCGACCTCCGCGACGAGTCTACCGAGACGACACGTATCGTCATCGAATTGAAGCGCGGTGCCATCCCACGGGTGATCATCAACCAGCTTTACAAGAGCACGCCGCTCGAAAGCTCCTTCGGCGTCATCCTCCTCGCGCTGGATAACCGTCGTCCGAAGCAGATGAACATCAAGGAGATGCTCAACTGCTACATCGACCACCGCCGCGATGTCATTTACCGCCGCACCCAATTCCGCCTGCGTAAGGCCGAGGCCCGCGCCCATATCCTTGAAGGCTTCAAGATCGCCCTCGATAACCTCGACGATTTCGTTAAGATCATCCGGGCATCCAAGAACCGCGACGAGGCTAAGGTCAACTTGATGGCCAAGTATCCCCTCACCGAGATACAAACCAACGCCATCCTCGAACTTCGCCTCTACCAACTCACCGGCCTGGAACGCGACAAGATCGAAGACGAATACCTCCAGCTCATGGCCCTCATCGCCGAGCTCAAGGACATCCTCGAAAACGAGCAAAAGCTTCTCGCCGTCATCAAGGAAGAGCTGGGCGAAATGCGCGAGAAATACGGCAACCCGCGCCGCTCCCAGGTGCTGGCCATCGACGGCGACCTCAGCATGGAGGACATCATCCCGAACGAGGGCTGCATGATCACCGTCACCCACAAGGGCTTTATCAAGCGCACCAGCCTCGACGAATACCGCTCGCAGAAACGCGGCGGCAAGGGCGTGATCGGTTCCGGCCAGTATGAAGACGACTTTGTCGAGCACCTCTTCACCGCATCAACCCACGACTACATCATGTGCTTCATGAACAGTGGCCGCGTCTATGTGGAAAAGGTCTATCACATCCCGGAAGGTTCCCGCACCTCCAAGGGCCGCGCCATCGCCAATGTCCTCGAATTGCAGGAAGGCGAACGCATCGCCGCCATGATCTGCGTCAAGGAATTCAAGGAATCCGAAGAGTCCATCGTCCTCGCCACTCAAAACGGTGTGGTCAAGAAGACCAAGCTTTACGACTTCCGCAACCACCGCAAGGGCGGCATCATCGGTATCAACATCGATGAAGGCGACAACCTTATCGGAGCACGTCTCACTAATGGCGCAGACGATATTGTGCTCGTCACTTCCAATGCCCAGTCCATCCGCTTCCATGAAACGGACCTGCGCGACCAGGGACGCGCCACACGCGGTGTCCGCGGCATCAAGCTCAAGAGCGACAACGATAAGGTCGTCGCCATCGAGATCGTGAACAACGACGCGAAGCTGCTCATCGCCGGTGCCAACGGCCTCGGCAAGCGCACCGAATTTGGCGAATACCGTCAACAGTCCCGTGGTGGCTCCGGTATCATCGCAATCAAGTCCGACAAGGTCGCCGGCGCACTCAGTGTGACCGACGATGACGAGATCATGATGTTCACCCTCAAGGGCCAGGCCGTCCGCTCTCCGATCAAGGACGTCCGTATCACCGGCCGCGCCGCATCCGGAGTCAAGCTGGTCAACCTAGGTGCCAAGGATGAGCTCATCGGCATCTCCAAGGTCATCGCCTCGGAGGAAGATGAAGCCGGCGAAGGTGAAGAAAGCGAAGCCGGTGAAGGCGAAGCTGAAGCGCCCGCCGAAACCTAAAGCATCCGTTCCAGACCTTTAATACAACTGTCAGAGGCCGCCCATACAGGGCGGCCTTTTTCTGGTTCAAACACAAAAAACTCCTCCACTGCTTGCAGGGGAGGTGGCTGCGCTCGACGCAGACGGAGGGGTTCCCAAAAACCTGCTTCTGAGCACTCACGCAGGAACATCGCTGCAACTACTTGCACAAGGCCGCCAGCGAAGCATAAGCCTAAAGCCAACGGAGACAGGGCATCCTGCCCTGTTCGCTAAGAACAAACTACGGAAGTCACGGTATACTCGGAAAGGACTAGAGTTGAAAGCTGAGACCTGAAGGGGGCGAACCACCGACGTCGCCCGGCGGCCTAGCCTTCCGTGTATTCTGTGTTTTCCGTAGTGATAAAATCGTCATGCCGGAATACCGGTAAGACTTCTCTAAAGTGAATACCAACGGAGGCAGGGCATCTTGCCCTGTTCGTTAAGAACAAACTACGGTAACGGTGCCCCCCCAAAAAAATCGCAGTGGCGCGGGCATGTTGAAGGGTTCCGGATTGTCCGGTTCGTTATTTTGAGTGGAGCTGCGACTTGTCCCGGGGCGACGAAGGCCGGGCCCGGAGCCGAAGAGCAACCCGGAGAACCATTTCCGCAGGTCCGGGATGCCGCATCCTCGAATCTTGCGAACTCTCAGTCTTCCTGAGCTGATAGCGCGTTCAATGAAAGCGCTGCCGCATGTGATCAGGGAGATGCTTCGGTCACCAATTCACGGTAGAACAGATGAGGGGTGGTGTCGGGATCGTAGAGGAGATCGAGGGTGGTCGACAGGGCGCCTGGCGAGGCGGTTGTGTAATCGACGCCTTCTACCATCGTTTCCCAGGTCACGAGGTCGATGCTCTTTTTGAACTGATAGGCGACATCCGAGGCGTTCCTGCGGAGTGCGAGGGTGAGCTGGGTGCCATCGATGCTCACCAGTCCGACCTGCCCGCCGGTCGCGAGTGGATCGCGACCGAAGGCATAATCTTCAAAGTTGGTCAGGCCGTTGCTGTTGTCGTCGTCGCCCTTTAGCAGCGAGGGATAGAGAATCCCGAAGGTGAGCGGATCCGCCACCTCGTAGGCGCCGATGTCGATCGTCCCGAATTGGATCCGCGCACTGCCGCCGAGATCGGCGGTGGTGGGATTGGCACCGTTGTCGCCGATGTCGCGAAGCGGTGAATTCACCGCCAGACCGAGGTTTCCAGCGGTGGTGGGAGCCACCCAATCGGGATCGACCGGGAGAATGAAGAGCGGGTCGTTGGCGGGATCGGTTCCATCGAGATTTCCCGTGCCGGTGGCGGTGAGGTCGAAGTTCTGGACCAGGCTGTGGGAGAAGGTCGGTTCCGGTGGGTTGTAGATATAGAATGAAGCGGACTGGTAGGTGGTGCTCGAGTAGGAACTGTTGTTCCACACGACGCAGTTGGTGATGATGGCAGTGCACCCGTTATTCCAGAACACGCCGCCTTCGTGTTGGGCGCCGTTTCCCTCGAAGGAGCAATTGATGGCGGTCAGGTTGTTGGCGTAGTTAAACATCACCCCGCCGAGATCTCTGGACGCATTGCCCTGAAAGACACAATTGTAGGCAACGCAATCGTTCCGGCTATTGTAAATGGCCGCGCCCGAGTTTTGGGTAAAATTTCCATTGAAGAAGCAGTTTTCGAAGTGGATCGTGCCGAAATTAGAGACCACGGCCCCGCCCGCATTGTAGGCCCGATTGCTGATGAAGGAACAGCGGGTGAAAACCGGATCCGAATCGTAACTGTAGATGGCGCCACCACTGTCACCACTGTCACCAGTGACACTGAAGGTCGCGTTTTCCTCGAATCGACAATCCGTGAACGAGGGCGAGCTTTGATTGGCCATATAGATGGCTCCGCCGTGGGTCACGTTCGCACGGTTGTTGTAAAAGGTGCACGAGGAGAAGGCAGGCGATGATTGATTCAGGCGAACCGCTCCGGCGAAGCTGGCATTGTTTACGGTGAATTCGCAGTTGCTGATGGTGGGTGATGGAATGACGGAGGGTGATGTCTGAAAGCAAATCAGACCAGCGCCGCTACCGGAGTTCGAGTCGCCGGTGCCGTCCGCATTACCTGACTTGATCGTGAAGCCGTCAAGCACGGCGGTAGGAGTTATGGGAACGAACGCTCCCGCGATTGCCGAGACCACATGGTAGGCATTCTCACCGTGGTTCACGAAGTAGGTGTCATCGCCATTGAGGTCTCCGGAGAGGATGGTCGGGTGGGTGCCGGGATCCCGCTGGGTGCGGAGTGTTTCCGAACCGTTGAATCCCCCATAGATCCGAACCCCATCGATCAGTTTGAAAGTGGCGTTGCGATCCCCCGGGGTCGCACTGCCACCCTGGTCAGGGAGATAGGTGCCCGCGGCGACCCAGATCTCGTCGTCACCGGAGGTGGCGGCGGCGAGCGCGTCCTGCAGATTGGTGTAGGCATCGGCCCATGAGGTCCCGTCGGCCGCGCCTGACGCGCTCGCATCGACGTAGCGGGCTACGAAGGTGATCGTATAGTCCCTGTAGTTCAGAGCATACGTCTCGGAGGGATCGATCACGTAAAGCCGAATCGTGGCGACGCCGGAAGCTCCAGCCGCAGCGGTAAAGCGGAGCGTGCCGTCGGGGTCGACGCTTGGATTGCTGGCGAAGGTCAGGCCGTTGGTCGTGCCCATCAGATACAGTGCGGCCGGGGTGTAACCGTTGCCAACGGGATCGGCCGCCCAGTTCGTGACGACGCGTTCCGCGCCGGATGAAAGCGGGAACTGCAGGTTGGCGATGGCGAAGCCGCCGATGCGATCACTTTCATAGGCCCCCAGATCAATCGCGGTCGGGACAATCCGCGGATTCCCGTCGAGATCCGTCGAGAAGGGGTTCGCGGAGTCCAGGCCGACACCATTGGCGGCCGAGCCTATTCCAAGCCGCAGGTTGTCGGCGGCGAGGAAAAGCGGATCGTTGTTGGGGTCGGTGCCGTCGAGATTGGCGGTGCCCACCCCGGTGAGGTCGAGTTCTTCAACCAAGCAGTGAGAGAAACTGACCGTGCCGGAAGTAGTCCTGATGGAGCCGGGTAATCCCGGGTCAGCCGTGTTTCCCCACAGGACACAGTTGGTCATGGATGGCGTGGAGACCGCGTCGATCGTTTCCATGCCCCCGCAGGTGTAGGCGCTGTTCGATCCGAATGAGCAGTTGATGAACGAGGGCGAGGACGCAAGGTTGAACACCGCCCCGCCTGACACGGCTGCCTGGTTGCCTTGAAAGACGCATTGGGTGACGATGGAGGGGGTATAGTTGGAGATATTCAGGATCGCCCCCCCCCTATTCCCGGCCGTGTTGTTCGTGAAGTAGGTGTTATCGATGGCAGGATATGCATTGCTGTTATACAAGGCACCGCCGTCGGTAGTCGCTTCATTGTCGGTAAAACGACAATGGGTGATGGTGTATGAAGGTGCGGCGTTGTTGCTGTGGATTGCTCCTCCGTCCGTGCCGTGGTTCCCGGTGAATGTGCAGTTCGCGATGGTGAACTGGCCGAGCTCGTCGCCCGCGAAACCGCCCCCATGGTTGTAGGGTTCAAAGCCGCCATTGGCGTTTCCTGCCGTGATGGTGAAGCCATCGAACACCGTCGTGTCGTAAAGTCCATATCCACTGACGACGTTGTAGGCGTTGTCGGCATTATTGGCGAAATTGGCCCCATCATTCCCGAGGAGGTCTCCCGACAGGATGGTGGGATGAAGCTCGGGATCGCGCTGCGCCAGTTCGGTCTCGGTGCCGGAAAACCCTCCGTAAAGCGCGAGCTCATTGACCAGGGTGAAGGTCGAGGTGCGGTCATTGTCGATCGCGGTTCCTCCTTCGTCGGGAAAGTAGGTGCCCTCGGCGACCCAGATCGTCGTGCCTGCGGTAGCGACGTCCAATGCATCCCGAAGGGTCGGGAAGGCATCGGTCCAGGAGAGGCCGTTGTTACCGCCCGTGGCGTCGGCATCCACATAAATGAGGCCTTGGAATTCATAGGCACCGAGATCGATGGTGCCGACGATTCTGGGGTTTCCATCGGCATCGGTGGTGGTCCCGTTGAGGGCGTTGATTCCCTTGCCGATGGCGAATGATGCCGGCTGCAGACGGAGATCACCGCTTGAGATTGGAGCCGTCGCCGGATCGACGGGATCGAGGAACAAGGGGTCATTGCCGGGAACCGTGCCATCATAGTTGAGACCTCCGGGGGTGAGTCCCTCGAAAAGGCAAAATTGGTAAGTCGGAGTGCCCGATAGAACGGAGATGGAGGCCGTTGCGTCGGTGGTGCTGCCATTGCCGCTGTTGTTCCAGATGATGGTGTTGTCGATTTGCACCGATGAGTTGTTGATGCAGATCCCTCCGCCATCGCTGATGGCGTTGTTGCCCTGAAGCGAGCCGTTGATCAGGTTCGTCGTGGAAGACCAGAAGTAGATGCCGCCTCCGTCATTATCTGCGAGGTTTCCCTGAAACACGCAATTGGTGAACGTCGAGTTGGCGTCGATCTCAGTGAAAACGGCGCCGCCATAGCCCGCCTGGTTGCCGCGGAAGTCGGAGTTGGTGATCGCTGCTGCCGTGGAGGCATACAGGTAGATGCCACCGCCGAAGTCGACAGCCTGGTTGCCCTGGATCCTGCAATTGCTGAGAGTCGGCGAACCTTGATAGAGAAAAACGCCTGCTCCCGTCGCATTCACGTCCGTGCTGTTGGCGTTGCCTGCCGTGACCGTGAATCCATCCAGTATGGCCGAGGATGTGACGGTGCTGTCGGCGGAAACCACGTGGTAGGCATTGTCCCCGTTGTTGGCGAAGTTGGCGCCGTCGTTCTGCTGCAGGTCACCTGAAAGAATCGTGGGATTGGCGTTGGGATCGCGCTCGGAGAGCTGCGTTTCTGCGCCTGCGAACCCGCCGTAGATCGCGACGTTGTCGATCAGGTAGAATGTCGAACTGCGGTCGTTATTGATCTCGCCGGCTCCTTCGTCGGGGTAGTAGGTTCCCGCGGCGACCCAGATTTCATCGCCTGAACTGGCGTTAGCGAGGGCATCCTGCAAGCTGGGGTAAGCATCGCCCCACGAAGAGCCATCGTTAGTTCCTGTGGCACCGGAGTCGACGTAAAGCGTCGTGGCCAGCAGGGAATGCACGGCGAAGAGGCCGGCAAGTAGCAAAAGTCTGAATTTCATAATTGGTAGGAAATTGACTTTTGGCGGCAATAGCCACCGGTGGTGAGAGTTGATCGCTGGGCCGAAAATCGAGCGCTTACGTAAAGAACACGACCACTCCGGACCCGGAATTTGATGGTAGTAACGTGGAAGTCAGCTAGAAATCAACCGATGTCAATCCGATAACGATGTTTAATATCCGTAAACAGTTGCTCTAATGTCGTTTCGTTTGGATGAGTCACAGTTGCGCGAGCCTCTGGACCGCAAGATCACCGAGAGTGTGGAAGATACGCTGAACGGCCTACTGACGCCGATGTCTGCGCCGCGCCCCTGGTAATCGTTCTTTCTTTTTATTGATTAGGTTCTTACTATAGCGGACTTTAACCACATTTATAGATTATTGGTATGCGCCTGTTGAAACGCTTCTATGTAACCCCATTCATCTTGCTCTGGGCGGCCTGTGTCCCCACCGCGACCAAGGACAGCCTGGTCGGCTTCTGGTCCATCGAGACAAAATCCGTGGAGGCATTGGTTTCTGAAATGGACGACGGCTCGGACGAGCCGAACCTCAAGATGGCACAGGCGTTCATGAAGATGGCCGCAAGTGGTTTCGCGGTTGAATTCACAGATGCCGGCATGCGACAGATCCGAAACGGCAAGCCCTCTGCCTATATTCAATACTCCGTGCAATCCCTGGAAGGGAATCGCATTACGCTGGAGGCCGGCGGACGTTCCTTTGTGTATACCTTGATCAGCGACTCGGTCATCGAATTCACCCCTCCCGGTAGTGAATTGAACCTGCGATTCCAACGCATGGGTGCGGCGGCAATCACAAAATTGGAAGAACGGATGGAGATGGCTGCCAATGGGCCGTCTCCGAGCATACCTGCATTGCAACGCTTCATGTGGGTGGTGAATGCCTCTCCTGAAAAAGCCAAGGCATACCTGGAGAAATATCCGGCTTTGATTTCAGAACGCGACGAGCATCAAGCCACCCTGCTCCATTACGCGGCTCAATCCAAGAAAGCCGAACTCGCCGGCATGTTGATCGAGCTTGGCGCAGACAGGACGGCAGTGAATGCCAATGGGAGGACCCCCTTCCAACTCTCCCTGCTATTTAAATTTAATCCGGAGCTTTCCAAGCTACTCTACTCCGAGACCGAGCTAAGTCCCAAGGTAAAGCGGAAACGCTCTGCGCTCAACGGGGTGCTCAACAAGCAAGAATTTGAAAAGGCTGAGTTTCTCTTCGAACTCGGCCTGAGCCCCGACGAAGGAAAGCCCCGGGGTGAAAAGACTGCATTCCTACTCGCGATTGAAAACAGCGAACTCGAGACGGCTGAATTCCTACTCAAGCACGGGGCCGACATCAATCACCGCTTGTTTGCCAACGAACAAAGCGCTTTGCATGTCGCCGCACGCTACGCTTCGCTCGAAACCATACAATTTCTCCTCGATCAAGGCATGTCCGCCCGGATTGAAGACAACCAGGGAAAGTCCCCCCTCACGGAAATCCGATTCCGCTCAAAAGATAAAATCGAGGCGACCCGCCTACTGGTCAACGCGGGTGCCGACATCAATGAACGGAGCGCAACCGGATCCACCCTGCTCAGCCACGCACTGCAACGAAAGGACCCGGTGTTTGCAAAAGAGCTGGTGCTTGCGGGTGCCGATTTCATAAGCCCGGTCCGAGACAACAAGAGTGCCTACGATTTGGCCAAAGAACTAAACTACGCCGAACTACTGGAGGCCATGGATGCGGCAAGCGCCGAGTAAGGACACGGTCTTAGCTTTCTTCGCGAATCGTCTGCACCTCATCCAACAGCTGTCTGGTGATATCGGCCAAGTTGTAGAGGGTCGTGTACTGCACCTGGGCGAGTTCCCTAGCGCTCAGTTCCAGATGGTACCGGATCAGAGCGAGCGTGTCCGTCACGCGGACGGACTCCTGTGCCTCATTGACCGTCGGCTTGAGCCAGTCGCAGGCATTCTCCAGCGCGCGCAGGATATCGTCGGCAAAGTCCAACAACATCGGCGACTCCATCGGCTGTCCCCGGTGCGCGGCAAACGCTGACAAATAGGACAATAAGGCATGGTTCAGGTAAGTCAGCCGAAACGCTTCGGTTTGCACTTTCTGGCGACGACCGGGTTCCAGCTGTATGTCCCGCCAGGCCAAGACCAGTGCGTTGTCCGCACGGTGGGCCGCCCGCCGCGCAATCCGGTACTCATAGTCGTCCCCCTCGCCGGCTTCCCTGTACTCCTGAAGGATGGCCCTGAAATAAGCGGTGTTCTTAACCAATGCCTCGGTCAGGAGCGCCGGCAAACGACGGGATTGCCAGTCCGGCCAAAGCAGACGCACCGTGATCAGCGCGATCAGGGAACCGATCAGGGTATCCGTCATCCGCGGCAACATGACCGCGACGCCCACCTGTGCGATCAAGTTGAACGCGCAGAGTACGAAGGTCGTGATGAAGATGACCGAGACCGAGTATTTCCGCTTCAGCCAGACAAAGAAGAAATAGGCGGATGCCAGCATGAAGAGCAACTGCCCGGCCGGCGTCAGAAACTGCACCGTCAGGACCCCGAACACCACCCCGCAGAAGGTGCCAAGGATCCGCTGCCAGAGCCGCCGCCGCGTCTGGCTGTAGCTCTGTTGCATCACAAACAGGATCGTCAGGACAATCCAGGCGCCCTTCGTCACATCGAAAACCTCCGAGACGGAATACCCGATGAGAAAAGCGGTGCTCAATCGCAACGCGTAGCGCATGCGCGGATGTGAGATCCTTAAAAGTTCGCGAAATCGTTGCCAAAGCGGCCTGCGGTCTTCGGCCAGGCGGGGCATATAGGAGGCGCGGCTCAGGTTGTCGGCATTCGCGAGTGATTCGCTGGAACGGCTCAGGTTCCGGATCAACAGCGAGAGCGGATGCTGCTTCTCCAGGCCATGCGACTGCAGTTTCTCGTTCAGCGCGTCCACGATCCATTCAAGCGCGACCGGATGCTGGTAAGGCTCATGCGTCAACAAGCTCTCCCCGTAGGAACGCGCCGCTTTGGACAACTGGCGCATGAGCTCCCCGATGCCGAAAAGCAAATCCCGGTTCTCCGCCTCCCGGCTGAGCAACTCGTAACGTTCGTGACTGGATGCCGCCCGCTCGTGTAGCCCCTGGAGCACCATAAAGCGGTAAAGATAGGACTTGATCGCCGTCTCGTCCGCTCCCGCGTTCCGGTAGCTGCTCAAGACGTCGCGGATGCGGTCCAGCGCACCGACCGTCTCCACATTCAGCAGCGCGAGACGCGAGCGGATTTCATCCTGCCCTGCCGCATCACTGGGAAAGAGCCGCGCTTTCTCGGCCATGTAATGGCCCAAAGCGGCAAAGCCGGCAGCCAACTGCTGCTCCAGCAAGCGGTAGGGCCTGAAGTAAAGAAGCGACAGGGAAAACAGTCCATACACAAGCGCACCGGTAGTGAGGAGGATGGGCTGCAAATACCAGTTCGGACTGATCTCCGAGCCAATCATGGTATAGATGCCGACGAGCTGGGCGCCGAAGGTGATGCCGCGATAGCGCTCCCCCATCCCACCCAGCATGACAAATCCGATGGTGGACAGGAAGAAGCCGGCCCCAAGCAAAATGGGGTTGAATTTCAGCAATTCGGCCGATGCGCTGGCCACGGCAAAACTCAGGACCTTCAAGCTCAAGGACTTGATCCGCCCCTTCGGGTGGTCATCCGTCTCGGAAAGCGCCCCGGCCAGAACCCCCAAGGTCAGGCACACCCCGGCAAAGGCATGGCCGGTCCACAGGAGCGGCACGACCATGACTGCCATCACCACCGTGACGTTCACCGCGAGCAAGCGGTCCGGCTTGAGCCAGAGCCCGCGCTTTAGACGGGCCATGATCGATGCTGAATCTGCAGGACTGGATGACATGTACAAACCTGTGACCGGGTACCTTAGGCCATGGGAAAACCTTCGAAAAGATCATGCCATATCCTGCAGGCAATCTCGATCTTTTATCCCCGCTCGGGCAGAAGCTTCGCTACGAACAACTATGAGCAGCTGTTCAGGAGTCATCGCCCCCATGAACAAACTTCCACGACTTCTACCTCTGCGAAACACCCACCCGGGTCCGCCGCTTCGGCAACCAGATGAGCACCGGGCAAAGTGCTTGGCCCGGCATCTTGAAGCACAAATAAGCCATGCTCATGATGTCCCGGTCCGCTAAAGCGGCATTTCGAGGGTTGCAACGCCCGCCCTTGAGGCGTATACATGACCGTTGAACTGAAAATCTGAACGCGGCTTCTATGGTTGGAGCCGCTAAAAACGTCTGAAGCAACCGTCGATCACCTACGCACAGCCGCAACCCGTGTTTCACATAGGGTGGAGCGCAACGAGCACCCAAAAACAAGGTGTCCGCATGGGTGCGGGTGAATCAAGTCGACATTGTTTTTCAAGCATAGGCTTAGCGTTCGCCGCAACTACCGATCATGCCCATGACTAGTCTTCGAGCGGGCTCTCCTCCTTCTCAACAAATTCAAGGAGAGGGAATTTGTTACGTAACTCATCGGTAATATGGCCGCGACCACCACATGAATCGCGCACCAAAAGTTTCAGTACCGGATCGGACTCGGTGTGGTCGCTGGAGTTACGCGTCAGTGCCAGTGCGTTGCGAAGCAGACCGTTGCTCGCATTCTGGAAATCATGGCCGAGGGTCGTCAGCGGAGGATCACTAAAACGTCCCGCCTCGGTGTCGTTGTGACCGATAATGGAGAAATCCTCCGGTGCCCGCAAACCTTGCTTGTGCATCGCCGTCAAAACACGCAAGGCGTGCTCATCGTCATAGCAAAGAATGCCGAGATCACCGGCATAGCCCTTCAATCGCTCTACCAGTTGGTCAACCGGCCCACTCTTGGGTTGAACCAGGAAGCTCAGGTTCTCCATGGAAGCCTCCGAAACATAATAGGTATAACCGGTCAACATGCGTTGCAGGATGAGGTCATCCGGTGCTGCCGGTCCGATAAAGGCAAGTTTTTTGCGTCCCAAGGTCTGCAGGTAGCCGCATAGTGCCAAGGTCGGTCGCAGCAAATTGCGCCCGAAGAGCTCGGGATTACCGAAATAATTGGATTCAAGCCCAGGAATCACCAGCGGAATGCTGACGGGCAGTGGCGACTTCTCGATAAATTGGCGGACCGTTTCCGACAAATTGTGAGGAAACCAAGGCAGAACAATTGCGACACAACCTTCCATCGCCATGGCTTTCGCCTGCTCCAGCGCTTCCTCGTCGTAATTCTTCACCCAGGTCGAGCGCAGCTCCAAGCCGAGCTCCATCGCGGAATGGGCCAGGCTCTGCAGGACCTTGTAGGCGTAGGCATTCCCGTCCTGGTAGACAAGTACCGCAATTTGGTTCCCGTTCCGAACCGGCGGAAGCACGGTATTGTGCTCGCTCGGCTCCGGGTGCTTGGCGATAAATGTGCCACTCCCGATTCGACGGGTGATGATCCCCTCGTCCACAAGAGTTTTCAACGCTTTACGCACAGTCAGGAAATTGCACTCGTAGGAAGAGGCCAAATGACGCTCGGACGGAATTTTGGACCCGATGGGGAGAGTGCGTGCCAATTGGCGGATCTCTTTTTCCACCTGTTCAAATTTAAGTTGTCGCCGACTCATGGGTATAAATGCTGGGCCACGTGCTATAGCATGCCAAATTGAGATACAAACCAATTTTGCGTGATCCAACTACGTTTGAGTCCTTGTCTATCAGTGGCTTGGCCGAACTAACAGTCAGGTGTCTGCCGTTTTTCTGCCGCATGGAATGGATGCTGCTCTCATGGTGATATGCAAACTGGCAGATATCTCCTGTGTTGCCTTCTCTTCCCGCTTTCCCTCTTCGCGGAAGGCCGTATTGCGATTGTCTCCGCTTATGCCGGTGAGCTCCAAAGTGTGATGAAGGAATTGGGCTTGGAGGAGTTTCAGAAAGTGGAGGAATTGAACGGCATCCGTTTCTATTTTGCAGAAGTATACGGAAAACAAATTCTCTTATTCAAAACCAACGTCAGCACGGTGAACGCGGCCATGAATACACAATTGGCCTTCTCTAACTTCGACATCGACCTGCTCATCTTTTCGGGCATCGCCGGTGGCGTGAACCCGGAACTGGAAAAAGGAGACATCTCCATTCCGGACCGCTGGACTTACCATACAGAAGGCGGCTACTTCAATGAAGAGATCGATCCTCGCCAATATGCAGGCTCGCGCTTCCGTGACGTCAATCCCTATGGGATGTTCTACCCGGCTCCGGTCCGTGTGGCACGCGGCGGACAAACCACCCCGGTGGTGAAGCCTTACTTTCATGCCGATGAGGACCTACTCAACCTCGCCAAAACCGTACTGCAAGACATGGATATGCTCAATGCCCATGGTGAGAATGCGACAATCAAGGTTGGCGGGCTTGGCCTCACCGGGCCGGTCTTCATGGATAACCGCGATTACCGGGACTGGTTGTACCAGGAATGGGCTGCGGATTGCGTGGCCATGGAGTCGGCGGCAATCGCACAAGTGTGCTGGGCAAACCAGGTGCCTTTTTTAATTATACGCGCATTGAGTGATTTGGCCGGCGGACAGGAAGGCGCCAATGAGATCGAGGAATTTGCCGCCGCGGCCGAGGACAACTCCGCCGAAGTAGTGGCCCGTATTTTAAAAGCACTCTAGGATTCGCACGCACTCTCGATTGCACCCCACGCCGCTTAAAGCACTTGCCTTACAGATCGACTACGCGAAGACACCTAGAACCCGTCAGAACCGAACGGATGCGCGCTAATCTACTGTCAAAAAGAGACTTGCGCGATAAAATAAGCGGACTCTTGGAGCGGAACCGACAGTCTTTCCGGAGAATGTCGAACTTGATCCCAACCCCGCAGATTGCTCCATCACGAGCTCTCAACTCCCGGCCACAGGCTGTCTGCGGCCAAAGCTGAGCCCTATGCATTTTAACATAGGCATGTATTTTTCCATCTGCCTGGTCACCGCGTCCGGGGTCTCCGGCACCTTGGTTCAAATTCTCCGTTTTGAAAATCAGGATTCAACCGACCTGCTTTCACAATCCGCCTCCTCTAAGGCAGACTTCCTCAATCAGTCGAACATTGATCGTTCTGGCCCGGTCCTTCAGGATTTGACCACGCCGCCCGAACAAGACCTCCAGCGTGTGGATCATCTATTGAGACGATTCGTTGAACTCAACGAGCAGGCATTACCTTCAAGCAGCAATCGCCAACTAACCAAGACGCTGACACATCCGAACGGCTTGGGCAAAGCAGCACTTCCGTCCAACCACCCCTCCATCAACCGGAATGGCGAACTGGTGGACCGCTGGCGGACCGCATACAAATTCATGGGGCGCACCGACGGAGGCATGGAGATCCGCTCCGCAGGCGCCGATAGGCTCTATTACACCGCAGACGATCTCGTCTGGCCGCAGCCAGCGGCGGGCAGCATGACAGAGTTGGCCCAGACTCGTCGCCAAAGCGGACATTGATCAAATTACTTTGGGGTTTCCCCATTGTCAGGACATTTGCATCGAGATAGACTCACGACTCCCTTGCACCGGCCATAAGGGGCAGACACAAGAA
Organism: Coraliomargarita parva; assembly: GCF_027257905.1. NCBI lineage: Bacteria > Pseudomonadati > Verrucomicrobiota > Opitutia > Puniceicoccales > Coraliomargaritaceae > Coraliomargarita > Coraliomargarita parva. The sequence continues at coordinate 440,228 of NZ_JAPZEI010000003.1, read as the reverse complement.
AAGGTGCCCACAACCTTATGGGCACCTTTTGCAGTGAGTTAGTAGGGAGAAAAACTACTTGTTAGGACGGTCCGGCTTTTCCGGTTTTTCGGGCTTCTCCGGTTTTTCGGGTTTCTCCGGCTTCTCCGGTTTTTCAGGTTTTTCAGGTTTCTCCGGCTTCTCTGGTTTTTCCGGCTTCTCGATACCTTCAGGGCGACCTGTGCTACGATCGAGCTTGGCTACGCTTGCTTTTTTGGCAGCACCGGTTTCTTTATCCGTACGGATTGCCTTGTTCTTGGCCGACATCAGATCGCCCACTTTCACACCAAGCAGCTCCTGGCTGATCTCGCCCCATCCGGCCCCTTCCGCACGCATTTCGAGAATACCATCTGCCAGTTCCGGGTCGGTACCAAAGAGTGCGGCACTGATACTCGCCAGATCACCGTCAACGCCGTTCTGCGACAACATCTCTTCAGCAAGCAGCATACTGAGCTTCACATTACCGAAGCCCATGGCTTCACCGGTATTCTCGATGATGACAGTTTCAACCACAGTCTCGGTAACCACCTCGGTTTGTTGAACCGGATTCCCACTATCATCCAGTATCTGAGCGCCATTTTCATCGACCAGGTAAACAGGATTGCCAGCGTCATCAAAGACAGGCTCCACCACAACTTGTGTTTGCTGGATCGGGTTGCCGCTTGCGTCCAGAATCTGGTTACCGGCATCATCCAGCAGATAGACCGGATTTCCGGCGTCATCGAAAACTAATTCTTCTACCGGCACTTCTGTTGAGACATCGTAGCTCATATCGCTACCGGTACGTAGGGCTTCAACCAGAATTTGTGAATCGTCGCCGGCAAATTCCTCGAATTCAGCGGCAATCGTGTCAATTACCTTCTGTTCACCCAGCGAGAGGACAATTGCTTCTTCGACAGGTGTTTCGGGAGTTTCATCGATAACAGGATCCTCAATATCCTGGGCGCTCAATGTCGCTGTCGAGTAGCACAGCGCACCAGCTATTAGGGTGGTATAATATACTTTGTATTTCATATGTTTTCGTTGAGTTAGGGTTAGAAGTAGTATCCGACTTGAAGCCCCCCGCCGATGTCAGGACTGCCGTCCGTCAACCCGGTGTAGCCATAGACCGTCAATCGCCAGTCTTCATCGAAGCGGTAGCCGAGGTAAGTGAAGATCTCAGTCGCGTCTTCCGAACTGTCCGTGCTGGCCTCCTGGTAGTCCAGGGTCGCACCCACATTGAGTGAATCACTTAGCTTGTAGTCGGCACCCGCCGAAACATAGAATACATTGTCCAATTCATAGTCATCCGGATCTGTCTTGATCTTGTAGGCCAAAGTCAGCATCGGCGTTAGCTTGCCGAGCGACTTGAAGAAATCCGCCTGTAGCGTGTAGTCGAACTCGCCTGTCCCCAATCCCTTGTCTTCGTCGGCCGTCGGGATCTTTACCTTTCCAACAAGATCAAGAAAGAACAGGTCACTTGGGATCGACTCGACGCTATAGGTCAAGGAGGTCCAGATATCCCCCAACCCGGATTGCGTATCCACCTCGGTATTACCACCGCCGATCACCACGCCGCCATCCCCAGCACCGACAACATCACCCGGGCCTTTGATCTGTACCCAGGGCACTGTCACTTTCGCCATCCAAGGTCCGGTCGTGTAGGACAGGTTCACCGGCAAATAGAGTATTTCCGTGTCTTCACTGTCACCGTAGTCTCCGGTGCTGTAGTCGAAGCCCGTACTGACTTTCCAGGCATTCGTAGAGTCGGCGCGCACACTTTGCGCATACACAAAGAGCGCGGCCGCGAGAAACAGAGGTAGTGTTTTCGTCATTGCTTGTTGTTGTTTCCGAGTCGTCGGATTTCGCAGCGACTTGAAACACTTCAACAGTCACACAACAATCACATATCACTTAACATCAGACCTTTGTGACTTTTTTAACTCGACTCAGGCAATCTTCCTTAGAAATTTTTAAATTCCCCCTAACGGTCCTAGGGAATCTACGATTTTACCGTGTCCGTATTCGTGCTTAAGGCATACCGTCTAGATGACAGACTCGACGGATTTGAAGCACGTAGAAAGCCGAAGGAGATCACGGATGTGACGTGAGGGCCCCATTCTCACTGCAAGCTCAGTCATCCAGCAGTGATTTGAGGTCTTCCAAACTTACCTTCGCATTAGCGGCGGCACTCTCCTCAAACAACTCGTTCAGCAACTCGGCTTTACGCGCCTGCAACTCGAGCACCTTCTCTTCGATCGTATTCGCGGCGATCAGTTTGATGCTGGTCACCACCTTCGTCTGCCCGATCCGGTGAGCCCGGTCGGTCGCTTGCGCTTCAGCCGCAGGATTCCACCAGGGATCATAGTGCAGCACCGTATCCGCCCCGGTCAGATTCAAACCGGTACCTCCGGCTTTTAAGGAAATAAGAAAGACCGGGATGGATTCATCCTCGTTGAATTGGTCGCAGACCGCGAGACGGTTTTTGGTATGGCCGTCCAGGTAGCTGAATTTAAGCCGTTTTCGCGTGAGGTGATCTGATAGTAATTTCAGCGCGGTTACAAAGGAAGAAAAGACAAGGAGACGACTACCGTTGTCCAGGCACTCGTCCACGATCTCGTCGAATGCAGCGAGCTTGGCGCATTCACTGTCATCAAACTGCTCATCCAGGATACGCGGATCCACGCAGGCCTGTCTCAGGCGGAGCAGTTCGGTAAAGGCCGCAAAGCGCACCCGTCCGGAATCCGCACCCGCCATTTCCAAGTTGAAGATTTCGCGGCGGGTCTTCTCCAGCGTGTCCTGGTAAAAACGGGTCTGCCGCGCGCCCAATTCGCAGAAGAATGTCTTCTCGATCTTATCCGGCAGCTCTGGCGCCACCTCCTTTTTCGTCCGGCGGAGAATATAAGCGGCCGCACGTGTCGTCTGGCGCTTGCTGTGCCAGATACGATCCTCCTGCGACAGTTGCGGGGGAGCCTTTTGAAGGTATCCCGGCATCAGAAAGGCGAAGAGCGAAAGCAGGTCGTCCAACGAGTTTTCAACCGGAGTACCTGTGAGCAGAAAACGCCCCTTACTGTGCAGGCTAGTCAAGGTGCGGGCATTCTGGCTCCGACGGTTCTTGATATGTTGGGCCTCATCCCCGATCACGACACACCAGTCCATCGTCGACAACAGCCCGGCGTCCTGGCGCAAGGTGCCGTACGATGTGACGATCAAGTCGTATGCCTCAAGGACAACCGGTTCTTTCGCGCGCCCGGCGCCATGGTGCTTGCAGAGCTTGAGATGCGGCACAAAACGCTTCGCCTCACGCATCCAATTCTCAACCAGACTGGCGGGACAGACTACCAGCGCCGGATACCCTTCCGTATCTGCATCCCGGATACACTCGACCAAGGCCAACGCCTGAAGCGTCTTTCCCAAGCCCATTTCATCAGCCAGGATCCCGCCGAGATCGTGTCGGTACAGGTGCCACAACCAGGCCACGCCAATGCGCTGGTAACTGCGAAGAATCGCATTGAAAATGGGGCGCACCGGTGCCTGTTCAAGCGCTCCGACTTCCTTGAGTGCGCGGCTGCGGGACTGCCATGCTTCCGGTGGTTGCCATCCTTCCACCAGTTCGTCGATCAATTCCTCTGCGTCCACCAGTTCGGCAGTGTTCAACTGTCGACTGAAGGTCGGAGTGAATGGCCGGTCGGCCTGCCCGCTCACCGCTTTTTCGATCTGGTGCAAACGATCCACGGAAGAACGGTCCAGCAGGATGACTTGCCCCGCCTCATCCTCGAGATAGTTTTTACCAGTCGCGATCGCCCGTCGCATGCCGGATTCCTCGCCTCCGTGGGTGAGATTGATTTCGAGCTTGAAAGTCCCTCCCTCCTCTTTGGCCCTGACGTCGAGCTCCGAAAAACGGATCCCCTTCATCTTAGTCTCGAAATTATCCGTGAACAGCGCCCGCCAATCCTCCTTGAGCGTGCGCCAATAGCCGGCGAGAAAATTCAAGGCCTTATGCCGGTCCCGCAACCACCACTTCCGGTTGGATGGCTCAAGCATGAAACCCTCGTTTTTCAGTATGCGCCGGAGCGGTTGAAGGCCGTCATCATTGGTGGGAAGGCGTACCGCGATAAAGTGCATCGATCCGTCGATAATAACTCGGTTCGAGGGATATTCGCTCATATCGGACTGGGCCTTGGCACCCGCGACCGGAAAATCACCTCCTTTGGTCTTCCAACTAGCGAAAGCGCCCGCTTCCACCTCTCTGCGGCGGTTGGTGCTTGAAGGCTCCCGAAGGCTGATGCCTTGTCGCAGGCGAGGCTTGTTGACCGGATCTTCGTCGACCTTCGCGACCGGCACCTCGGCTGCTGGCTCAGCCGGTTCATCCTCACTTAGCTTCAGAAGCGAATGCACGCCCTCCAGCTTGCCGGCCTTCCATGCGATGGGCTCGGACGGCTTCTTCACCCAGTAAACCACGGGCTCACCCTCAAGGCACCCCAGCAGCTGATTGAGTCGGCTATTCGTCAATTGCAACAGTCCTGCAAGCTTGCCCCCACACCATTGCTCGACGTAGCCCATCGCACGCTCCTGACCTTCGCCCGGGGCATAGGCTCTTCCCGCCTTCAACTTGTTCAAGGGCATGATCTCGCGGCCGACCGCGACATCCAGCTTGACCACGATGGCATCTCGCTCCACCGCGGCTTCCAGGTTGGGAGGTAGAAAGACAAGCATTCGCAATGGCTCACCATTCGGATCGAGCTTGATGCTCTTCAACCTTGGAGCGCTTTGCGCTGGTGCCTCCTCCGCAGTGTTTTCGTGCGACGCTTCGACCGCCCGTACCGTGGCCTCACGTCTCAAATCCCGCTGCACGGCTTCATAATGCAAGGCTACGGCGATCGCATGCGCACAAACTTTGTTCTTACGACCGACCGGACAATTGCAGCGACACTCGGCAAATACGGTCGAACGAAGATTCAACTGGGGTTGGTAGCTGTCACGCAGGCCCTTAACCCGTCCGACCAACAAGGGGCTTTTCCATTCCGACGATTGCACCGCATGGGCTTCAAATAGCTTTTCGGCCTGCTGGTAGACAAGACCGCCTCCCAGTTCGATCAGGAAGCTACGGTCAAATGTCGGTGCTGGCTTATTTGAGGGCGTCATGTCTGAAGGCAAGGCTAGCAAAAAGAAGCATCAATCAAGGGAGTCAAGGCCGACTCCCTCAAACTTCCAAGTTGTCGTCTAAATTCAATAATCTGCAGCGGTAGATCGGCACAAAAAAGCCGCTCCAAAGAGCGGCTTTTGAAATAATAGATTCGCCAATCAATCAGGATCCGGTGGCTCCGGATACCGGCTGATCCTGCTCAAAACTGAGCTGGTCGCCGCTCTCATTCACACCCACATGGATCAACTCACCATGCTTGATCTCTCCGTTGAGGATGGCTTCAGCCAGGGAATCCTCGACGTACTTTTCGATTGCACGGCGCAGCGGACGAGCTCCGTATTTCTCGTCGTACCCCTTTTCGATCAGGAATGCCTTGGCTTGGTCACTAAAGTCGAAGGTCAACTCACGTTCCTTCAGGCGGTTCGACACATTGCGAAGCTCCAGCTCGACGATGGCCTGCATGTCTTCACGCCCAAGTGACTTGAAGATCACAAGATCGTTCAAACGGTTCAGGAACTCCGGCTTAAAGACACGCTTGGTCTCGTCGAGAATCTTCTCGCGGATCTTTTCGTACTCGTTCTCGGCGGTGTTCTCGATTCCGAAGCCCATCGACGTATTGCGCTGCAGGATTTCAGCACCGACGTTCGAGGTCATGATCAGAATCGTATTACGGAAGTCGACCTTGCGCCCCAGGCTGTCCGTCAAACGGCCTTCTTCAAGTACCTGGAGAAGCAGCTGCACCACATCCGGGTGCGCCTTTTCAATCTCGTCGAAAAGCACCACGGAGTAAGGCTTGCGGCGTACCGCCTCGGTCAATTGACCGCCTTCTTCATAACCAACGTAGCCGGGAGGCGAACCCACCAGGCGTGAAACCGCAAACTTCTCCATGTATTCGGACATGTCGATCTGGATGATCGCGTCCTTGTCGCCGAACATTTGCTCGGCCAGCACCTTGGCGAGAAGAGTCTTCCCCACGCCTGTCGGTCCAAGGAACATGAAGGAGCCAATCGGACGCTTGGGATCCTTGAGGTCGGCACGGGAGCGGCGAAGTGCCTTTGCAATCACTTCGGTTGCCATGTTCTGCCCGATCACCTCGCCTTGAAGTTCAGTTTCGAGCTTCAGCAGCTTCTTGCTTTCCTTTTGTTCCATGCGGGACAGCGGGATGCCGGTCCAGTCCGAGACGACTTGAAGCATTTCTTCTTCATCCACCACAATGGTCGTCTCCTCACGGCTCTGCTTCCATTGCTCGATGATGTCGGCCTGCTTCTGACGCAGCTGCTTTTCCTCGTCACGGAATTTGGCTGCTTCTTCGAAATGTTGCTTGCTGATCGCCTCTTCCTTCTGCGAGCAGACTTCTTCGATCGTGCCGTTCATCTCCTCGATTTCAGGAGGACGCTTGAGCGATTCAATCCGGGCGCGGGCACCGGACTCGTCCAGGATATCGATGGCTTTGTCAGGCAGGAAGCGGGACGTGATGTAGCGCTCGGAAAGCTTTGCAGCGGACTCGAGAGCGGCATCGGTGAATTGCACCTTGTGGTGGTCCTCATACTTGCCGCGAATGCCCTTGAGGATCAGAATCGTATCCTCGATCGAGGGAGCATCCACTTTGACCGATTGGAAGCGGCGATCCAAGGCGCTGTCCTTCTCAATGTACTTGCGGTACTCGGCCAGTGTGGTCGCCCCAATGCACTGCAGCTCGCCGCGGCTCAGGGCCGGCTTGAAAATGTTGGACGCATCCATCGCCCCTTCGGCCGCACCGGCCCCGACGATGGTGTGCAATTCATCAATGAAGATGATGATGTTCTTGGCGCGGCGTATTTCATCCATCACCGCCTTGATCCGTTCCTCAAACTGACCGCGGTACTTGGTACCCGCCACCATGAGGGCGAGATCCAGTGTGATCACTCGCTTGTCCGCCAGAATTTCAGGGACCACCCCGGAAGCAATCTCCTGAGCGAGGCCTTCGACAATGGCCGTCTTGCCGACACCGGCTTCACCGATCAGCACCGGATTGTTCTTCGTCCGGCGGCAAAGGATTTGGACCACACGGCGGATTTCATGCTGACGCCCGATCACCGGGTCCAATTCGCCCTTCTTGGCCAATTCGGTCAGGTCACGCCCGAAGGCCTTCAATGCCGGCGTCTTGCTGTCACGCTTGTCTTCGGCCTGTGCAGCCGGATTGCCGGCGGCCGCTTCTTCGGGCTCGGCAGAGAAATTCGGGTCCAGCTCGGCAAGGATCTCGTTACGGCAGCGTTCGATGTCCACATCCAGCGACTTCAGCACTCGGGCGGCGACCCCCTCACCTTCGCGTAGAAGACCGAGGAGAATGTGCTCCGTGCCGACGTAGGAGTGGTTCAATGCCTTTGCCTCCTTCCCGGCCAGCGCCAGCACTTTCTTCACCCGGGGCGTATAGGGAATATTGCCGGAGGGCTTGGCTTCCGGACCTGTGCCCACCTGCTTTTCCACTGCGGATCGTACCGTCTGCAGGTCCAGACCCATTTTTTGCAATACGTTAACCGCCACCCCCTGGCCCAGATTGATCAGGCCAAGCAGGAGGTGCTCCGTACCCACATAGTTGTGATGAAAACGATCCGCCTCTTTGCGGGCAAGCGCCAGCACTTGCTGGGCGCGGGGGGTGAAGTTATTCATGGGTTCCATAAGCTATAGGTTTAATTAGCCGAGATCGTCGATCTTGTCAAAAGTAAGAGCGGGAAGCTTGCCAAATTCTTCCCTAAGTTTGTTTGCGCGCGTAATATCACGTGCTTCGGGCTCGATGCCTGATTTTGCGGCAAATTGAATGTGCCCCGGTTGACACTCGATAAATAGGCGATCCACCTCCGAACGGCTTTCTTCCGGCAACATCCCGAAGTCCACTCCCAAGCGCACGAGCGAGAGTAAGTTCATCGCCTCGTTGGAACTAAGCACATGGGCGTTTAGCAGTACCCCGTAGGCCCGGCCGATTTTGTCCAATATCTTCGCGCGATGCTCTTCCAGGAACTTGTAACGGGCGTTTAATTCATGGTCGATCACCGTCTTCAGTACATTACCAAGACGCTCTAATATCGCATCTTCGGGTTCGCCCAGGGTCTGCTGGTTGGAAATCTGGAAAATGTGCCCCGTCGCATCCGAACCTTCGCCAAACAGGCCGCGGACCGTGATCCCCAGCTGATTGACCGCACGGATCACTTTCTCCATGTGCTCCGCAATCACCAGCCCCGGAAGGTGCATCATGACCGATGCGCGCAGCCCCGTACCCAGATTCGTGGGACAAGCCGTCAGGTAGCCCAGTTCCTCGGAAAAGGCCACGTCCAGAAAATGCTCCAAATCGTTATCGAAGTGATCAATTTGCTTCCAGACCGTCTTGAGATTGAAGCCGCTGCGTAAACATTGGATACGCAGGTGGTCCTCCTCGTTGATCATCACCGAACAGCTCTGATCCTGATTGATATAAACGGCAGATCCGCTTTCCGATTCGCTCAACTCCCGGCTGATCAGGTGGCGCTCGACCAAAACCTGTTTTTCCAAGTCGGAAAGTTCATCAATATTGTAATATACCCCCTTGTGCAGCAATGGCAGACTGGCAAGGATTGGCTCAACCTTGGACAGAATGTCTCGCCGCTGCGACTTAGTGGCACGCTCAGGAAACGGAGGCCCCTGAAGATTGCGGGCCAGACGCAAACGTGTACTGAGCACGACGGGAGCCGCCTTTTTCGTATTCTGGGTCAACTCCGCGCGCTCGCATTTAATGAGATTTTCGATCATGCTTGGAATACTTCGACGTTCTGATCGGCTTCAATTTGCCGGATCTGATCGCGGAATTTGGCCGCTTCTTCATACGCCTCCTCTGCGACGGCACGCTCCAGGGCGGCCTGCAGCTCTTCCAAGCGCGCTTTGCCTTTCAGTCGCTGCAAGGCGAATTTGGGAACCTTGCCTTTGTGGGTCGTGCCAAAGTGCATATCTTCCAGCACCGGACGCACATGATCCGCAAAGTGTTGATAACAAACGGCACAGCCTAAGCGGCCCGTACGTCTAAAGTCCGCAAGGTCATGCCCGCAGTTGGGACATGCGATACCGGTTTCCGACACTTCACGAGTCGGGGTAAAATCCGATTTACTGAGCAGGTCCGCCAGAGAAAAGCCTTCGGGGTCCGTCACCCCCTTTTTCTGCGCACAGGACTCACACAGATCGATCTTGTGGATCTTGTTATTCACAATCTGTGTCAAATGCACCGTAGCTTCCTTGTTACAGATGCTACACTTCAAATTCTCAGCCATAGTTATAATCTAAGGTTCGCCGGAAAAATCGCAAAGTGAAAATGCACTCCGCACCCCCACTCAGGCAGTTTCCCATAATTTAACAATCGAATAACACGCCGGCAAATTACATGCCAAACTTGCTTCGCTTGCATACCAGGCGGTGCCCCCGCCTGGTCCTAGCGACAACAAACTCAAAGCATCGTTCCCTGCTTGGAGACGATACGGCGGAAGACCTCGAGGAAACGGCCTGTGATGGGCCCGGGCTTGCCGTTGCCGATCGGGCGCGCGTCGACCTCTACGATCGGAACGATCTCAGCCGCCGTGCCCGTGAGGAACAGCTCGTCAGCCACCCAGATGTCGTAGCGGGTCAAGTTGGCCTCACGCCAGGGGATGCCGAGCTCCTCGGCGATTTCAAGTGCCGTGTCGCGGGTGATCCCGCGCAAGGCGCCCGCGCTCGCAGCTGGCGTGATCAACTCGCCCTTGTGGACGACAAAGACATTATCACCCGTACATTCGGCGATGTAGCCCTGATCGTTCAACATGATGGCTTCATGGTAGCCCAGGTGCTGGGCTTCGATCTTGGCCAGAATGTTGTTCAGGTAATTGAGCGACTTGACCGTGGGTGGCAGGGCGGCCGGATTGGAACGGCGAGTCGGAACCGTAATGATCTTGAGACCGTTTTCGTAGAATTCCTTCGGATACAGTTGGATGGTATCCGCAATGATGATCAACTGCGGCTTGTCACAGTTCTTGATCGACAAGCCCAGGCTGCCGACCCCACGTGTCACAACCAGACGGATATAACCGTCCTTCAGGCCGTTGGCCCGGCAGGTTTCACAGACCGCCTCCGCGATTTCCTCGCGGCTCCAGGGCATTTGCAGCATGATCGCCTTGGCGGAGTACTCCAGGCGCTCCAAGTGCTCATCCAGCTTGAAGACACAGCCGTCATAGAGACGGATCCCCTCGAAGATACCGTCACCATACAAAAGACCATGATCAAAGACCGAGACTTTAGCGTCTTCACGGTCAACCAACTTATCGTTCAGATAGATCTTCATAAAAATGCCCATCATGCGGTGGCAGACGCGTTTGTCTAGTCCGCAACTGCATCTGGATCCAGTATTCCTATCCGGATCGTATTTTCATCCGCTTGTAGGCATGGCTGACGCCGAGATGTGCCTGAAACCGCGTGGCTCAGGTTTCGTCTTGGAACTGCGACTGCAAATGCTCCACCACCGAAGGATCGGCCAGAGTCGTGGTATTGCCCAACTCACGCCCTTCCGCAATATCACGCAGTAGGCGGCGCATGATCTTGCCGGATCGTGTCTTGGGCAGGTCCGAGGAAAAGACAATACGTTCGGGCCGTGCGAATTTGCCGATCCCCTTGTCGATCATGGCTACGAGTTCCTTGCGCAAATGCTCATCCTGCGCGCAACCGTCGATCACGGTGACAAAGGCGACAAGCCCTTGCCCCTTGATTTCGTGCGGAATGCCGATCACTGCAGACTCGGCCACGTCCTTGTGCTCGACAAACACACTCTCCAACTCAGCCGTTCCGATCCGGTGGCCGGACACGTTGACCACGTCATCCACGCGTCCGAGAATCCAGATGTAGCCGTCTTCGTCGCGCCGGGCACCGTCACCGGGGAAATAATATTTGCCGCCCCACTTGCACCAATAAGTGTCTTTGAAGCGCTGCGGATCACCATAGATGCCGCGCAGCATGCCGGGCCAAGGCTTCTTGATCGCCAGAATCCCTGCGTCGACTTCGTCCCCCTCTTCGGTCAGGATGACCGGCTCAATCCCGAAGAACGGAAGCGTTGCACAGCCGGGCTTGGTTGGCGTAGCTCCCGGCATCGGCGTTAACATGTGCCCTCCCGTCTCCGTTTGCCACCAGGTATCCACGATCGGACATTTTTCCGAACCGATCTTCTTGTGGTACCACATCCAAGCCTCGGGGTTGATCGGCTCGCCCACGGTGCCAAGCAGCCGAAGGGTCGAGAGGTCGTGCTTCTCCACCCATTGATCGCCCCACTTCATGAAGGCGCGGATCGCGGTGGGCGCGGTGTAAAAGATAGTAACCTTGTGCTTTTCGATGATGTCCCAAAAGCGCCCTTCGTCGGGATGATTCGGCGCCCCCTCATACATCACCTGCGTGACGCCATTCTGAAGGATTCCGTACACAATATAGGTGTGGCCGGTAATCCAACCGACATCGGCGGTGCACCAGTAAACATCATCCGGCTGCAGATCGAAAACATATTTGGAGGTCAGGTAGCTGAATACCTGGTAGCCCGCGGTGGTATGCATGATCCCCTTGGGCTTACCCGTCGTGCCACTGGTATAGAGCAGGAAGAGCAAGTCTTCCGCATCCATCTCCTCAGCCGGGCAGATATCATCCACTTGGCCGATCAGTTCATGGTACCAGTGGTCGCGCCCTTCCTGCATGGGGCAGTCCACAGGATGCGATTCGCCGCGGCGTACGACAAGGACATCGCTAATGCAATCACAGCTCGCCACGCCTTCATCCACGATCTTCTTAAGCTCAAGCATCTTCCCCCGCCGGTAGCCGCCATCCCCGGTGATGACCATGCGGGCTTCACTATCCAGCACCCGGTCACGGATCGAATCGGCCGAGAATCCCGCGAAGATCACGGAATGCACCGCACCGATGCGCGCACAGGCCAGTACGGAAATCGCCAGTTCGGGAATCATCGGCAGATAGATGGCGATGCGGTCGCCCTTCTTTACCCCGAGTTTCTTCAAGACATTGGCACAGCGACACACTTCCCGGTGCAAATCGGAGTAGCTCAGGTCTAGCGTGTCGCCTGGCTCACCTTCCCAGTGGATCGCGACTTTGTCGCCACGGCCTTCTTCGATATGCCGGTCCAGACAGTTGTAGGACAGGTTGGTCCGGCTCCCCCGGAACCACTTGAAAAAGGGCGCTTCGGAACTGTCGAGCACACACTCCCAGGGCTGGAACCAATGCAATTCGGACGCGGCTTCCGCCCAAAAGGCCTCAGGGTCCGCGATGCTCCGCTCATAGAGGGCCCGGTAGGCCTCCATCCCATTGACTCGTGCAGCACTGCTGAAGACAGCAGGCGGGGCAAATTTACGGTTTTCGTGCGAAACAGACTCCATTAAAGAGGGACTTATGGTAGACATAGGGGAATAGGTTAACGATACGGCTCATTAATAACAGCCTTAAGTTCGACTTATTGCACTCCTAAGCAACTCGCCATACCGGCAAGGTCAATCGAAAGATGTCATTTCCTTTCGTCACTGTGCGGATCAATTGCTGTTGACAAGGCATCGGTCCAAAACCATCAAAGCCAATTCTTCGCGTGCCAAAGACGCTCTCAGAGAATGGATAATTTTGCAGATCAGTGCCTCGATATGGCCCAATCGATTCTGGGTCATAATCTCGATTCAATTAGTGAACAGGGAACTATTTCCCCTGTCGCCACCGAAGCTAGCCGCCCGGACGAACCGGGCCACGCAGCCTTGGCGATCGGCGAATACTACCGCGCGACGAACGAGACCTCACTCAACGGCCACGACTTGGTAGACCTCGCCGCCCGCGCCGTCACCGCACAGGCATTTACCGAAGAGGAATTTGAGAATGGTTTGGCCTACGCGGCACTCGGCCTCCTCTCCTTCGGCCCGGCCAAGGACCGCAACGCCGTCTGGGAACGCCTGCTGGAACCGACCCGCGAACAACTGGACAAGCGCCTGCTCGAACGCAGCGACTACCAGAACCACTTTCAAAGCTTCAACATCGCCAAGGCAGTCACTCGATACAGTCTCGGCCTTTCGAAGAAGGATGAAACCGGCCGTCTGATCGAACGCTTCCTCGAACGCATCGATTCGAACTCCGCCGGTGGCTATTTCGACGACTCCGGCAATCCCGAAGGCAAGCTGAACGGCGCCTACGACATCTATGGTGTCATGAGTTTCGTCTTCATCCGCCAGGCCCTGCAGCTGCACGCCAATATCAACCTGCGTGACCGCAAGCTTCCCAGCCTTCGCACGTATGCCGGCAAGTACCTGAAGCTGATCCCGGACATCGCCCGTCAGGACGGCGTGGGCTGGGCCTATGGCCGCTCCCTTGGCGCATACGGCCAGATGCACTGCATCAGCCTCACCCTGCAAGCCCTCCGTGACGGCTGGATCGGTGAGTCCGAGCGCGACCTCTATATCGATACGGTGCGTCGACTCTTCATGAATTTCTTCGTCACCTACCTTGACCAGGAACACGGCTATCTCGTGATCCGTGACGAAGAGCGCAACACCGTGCCGTACCACACCACACGGATGGCCAACTTCGACGCCGCCCGCTACCTCTGCCAGTGGGCCCGGCTTGCCAAGTCCATCGGAGGCACCAGCGCACCGGCCAATCCGGTCGCGGCCCGCAAGGTCGCCCGCTACATCAATTTCGACAAGACCCACAAGAAGGAACAAGGCCTCTTCGTCTATCAGGATCCGGACTCCGGCCTGGCCTTCCAGTTGCCGCTCATCGCTTCCAGCGCACAAGGCAAGAACACAACCGATTACCTCGCCTTCCCGCACGCGCCGGGGATCTTCGACTGGCCGGTCGACACCTATGTGCCGATCATGATGCCGGAACTGACCTTCGGCGACAAGGTCATCGTCCCCTCCTTCTACGGCAAGAATTGCACCACCAAGATGGGCCTGCGCAACTCTCTTGTCTTCAGCTACGACCAACCGGAGCTGATCACCACGGATGAAGAGTTTGTCAACGGTCTGGGTTCCTGCAAGGTAACTTGGTCCTTCAAGGGCGGCACGATCAACTGCGAGTTCTGCTTCAGTGTAAAGCAGCAGACCCAGCTGGACCGCATGCGTTATATCTTGGCCATCGCCACTCCGCACAGCCGCTACCGCGTGGGTACCGCCTTCACCCTCGGTGAAGAAGGCCACCGCACCAACGTGGTGAAGGACGATTTCCAAGCCGAGTGGAAAGAGCTCGAAACCGTCACGGAAGACCCGAAGTACCGTACCTACTACGGGAACATGCACTACCTGCAAATCCTGGAGCGTGACCACCCGCTGATCATGCGTCCGGGCATGCAATACCGCCTCGCGCTGTCCTTCGAGCCGGACATCGTGTTCGCGGATGAGTAATCGCGTCGACCGTTGCTGCTAGTTCGTTGTTCAGCATCGCTTTCAACTGACAACAATCAACTGGCAACTCTCAAGATGTTATCCGTCCGGATTATTCCCTGCCTAGACGTCCACGGAGGCCGTGTCGTCAAGGGTGTCAATTTCGTCAACCTGATCGATGCCGGCGATCCGGTCGAGCAGGCCAAGGCCTACGAAAAGCAAGGCGCCGACGAACTCGTCTTTCTCGATATTACCGCGTCGTCCGACGAACGTGCCATTATGCACGACGTTGTCGAACGCACCGCCTCCGAGTGCTTCATGCCGCTGACTGTGGGCGGTGGCCTGCGCAACGTCGACAATATCCGCGACATGCTCAACGCGGGGGCCGATAAGGTCAGCCTCAACACCGCAGCAGTCGTGGACCCGGATCTCATCCTCAAGTCTTCCTCCAAGTTCGGCAACCAGTGTATCGTAGTGGCCATCGATGCCAAGCGGGTCGGCAATGAGGACCGCTGGGAAGTCTATACCCATGGTGGACGCCGTGCCACCGGGCTGGATGCGATCGAATGGGCGCGCAAGGTCGTCTCCTTGGGTGCCGGCGAAATCCTGCTCACCAGTATGGATGCCGACGGAACCAAGGCTGGCTACGATATCGGGCTGACTCGTGCCATCAGCGATGCCGTTGAAGTCCCGGTTATCGCATCCGGAGGGGCCGGCACACTCGACCACTTGGCGGACGCGCTCGACCAAGGACACGCCAGCGCCGTGCTCGCGGCCTCCATTTTCCACTTTGGAACCTACTCGATCCGCGAAGCGAAGGAGCACCTCAAAGCCCGGGGGCTGCCAGTCAGACTCTAAGCGGAAGCCTTCATTGTAGAGAAGGCGCGACAGCCGACTTCTTCGAAAGATCCTCTACTCTAGGACTCTTTTCCGGAAAGCGTCTAGCACCCAATCCCTCTAGACATTCTTCCGGTAGGGCCCACCGCCATCATGTTTGGGCAGCGACTCGACCGCGGCCCCCCAGGGAACATGCTCCTCCCAGAAAATCTGTGCGCTCGGACGGATGCCAGGGTCCTCATCCAACAAGCCACTCGGAACCACCCAAAAATCCTGTTTGCGGGTCAGGCACGGCACAAAAGAGCCGCAGTTCTTGCAGAACCATCTGGAGTAGCCGGGATTTTCGGTTTGATCCACATAACGTTGAACCAGATCCTCACCCTGCACCCATTCAAGGGCATCTTTTGCGAAAGCAATATTAGCCGCATGCACCGAGCCGGTCGTTTTACGGCATGAGCGGCAGTGACAATACAGGTAGCTGAGCGGGGCCTTCGCCACCTGAAACACCACCCCGCCACAAAGACAAGAACCTTGTATTGTTTTCATAGGGGCAGCCCAAGCACCTATCGGACCTAACTCGGAGAGCTCGCCAGATTTCAGCCACGCCCCCGATACCGTTGCCACTTTGGTGACCAGCAGGTGGTGCGCCCGCCGATCTCCTCGCGCACCAGCAGGGCACCGGTTTGTGGACAGGTGCCCCCATCCTGCCATCGGTGATTGAATAGCCAGCGATCCGGAGGTGTCGCCCAGTCCGGGGCGATGACTGCCATCGCATCTTCACACACTTCCTTGATGCGCGCGTAAAGCTCCCTGCGATACCGGGAGCCGATTTGCCCGGCACGCGTCCCCGGCGCGATTCGGGCACGCCAGAGAATCTCGTCCGCCATCCAGTTGCCGATGCCGGGAAACATTTCCTGCATCAGTAGGACCGCTTTAATCGGGGCCTTCCCGCGACGCTCGAGAAACTCCGACATGCGCTCGTAGGTAAATCCCTCCGACAGCACTTCCGGAGGGAGTCCGGCAATCCAGTCCGGCTCCGAATTGCCAACGGCAAAACGCACCCGGCCAAACATCCGTGGATCACTGAAAACCAGAGTGTGCCCGCCCTCACAATAAAGCACAAGGTGATCATGTTTCCCCGGGAGAAAGCCTGCCCCCTCCATCCGCAGCTTGCCGGTCATTCCCAAATGGACCCCAATCCAATATTGGTCTCCAAACCGGAAATACATCTGTTTCCCGTGCGTGGCGGAAAGCGTCATCGTCTGCCCGACCAGACCCGAACAGAGTCGATCCGTATCCACATCACGGAACAGGCGCTTGGCCGCATGCAGGGCGACCCGCTCCACGCGACAGTTGTCGGGAACGGTCCACTGTCTTCGGTAGTATTCAACTTCGGCTAGCTCTGGCATGAACAGCATGAACCGTGAATGGCCATTCCCTGACGTCAATCTTCGGACGCATTCCGGGATTCAACGGTCAAGGGGTTCAGCGTTATGAAGCAACGATCATGGTGAAAAGTTTTTGTGTCCTTCGCCTTTTTTTGTGACTATAACGCATACAAACAAATGTCCGCACCACTCCCCATCATCGATTGCCATACCCACTGCTATCCAATGGAAGTAGCTGGGGATCCCCGCACATGGGCGGAAGCCCGCGGCGAATTGCACTGGGCGGCCATGGTCGCTCCCAAGGAGCGCAAGTCCATCCAGGGCTGGGCAAGCCCGGGAGAAATGCTCCGCGCGATGGACGAGGCCGAAGTCGAGCAAGCCGTTCTGCTGGGTTGGTACTGGGAAAAGGAAGCGTCCTGCCTCTGGCACAATTCAGTCATGGCGGACTGGCTCACCGAAGCCCCGGACCGCTTCATCGCGTTTGCGTCCATTCTGCCCAACGAAAATACGCTCGAACAACTGGAAGCCGCACACGCGCTCGGCTTCAAGGGCGTGGGTGAATTGCATCCGGGCGTGCAACAATTCGATTCAACACATCCGGCTTGGCAAGCCTTGGCGGAATGGTGCGCCGCCCGGAATTGGCCCGTAAACCTGCACGCCACCGAAGCCGTCGGACACGACCTGCCCGATGCCACCCCCACCCCTCTCGACGATTTCCTGCGCATGGCTCGGCGGTCACCAGACCTGAAACTGATCCTGGCCCACTGGGGCGGCGGTCTCCCGTTCTTCGAGCAGAACCCGCGGCTCAAACCGGACCTTCGGAACGTCTACTACGACACCTCCGCCAGCCCCTTGCTCTATGAGCCGGCAATCTTCCGCCATATGGTCAACATGGTCGGCGCAGATAAGATCCTCTACGGCTCCGACTACCCCTTGAGGATTTACCCGCGCAGCAAAGCTGGACCGGATTTCAAGCGCTTCATCAAGAGTATACGAGAAGACTGCGGCCTCAGTGAGCCTGAACTCGAAAAGATACTCTCCGGGAATATCAGGGCAGTCCTGACTGCGAACTGACGGGGCCTATTCAGTCACCGCCCGGGCTTCCCCCTTCAGCGCGGCTTCGTAAGTATGCCAGGGCAAGCTGGCACATTTGACTCGGGCCGGAAACTTCCGCACCCCGGCCAACGCCGCCACTTCCCCATCCACAGACAAATCCGTGCCGGTCTCGGTCGTCAGGATCTCCGTGACACGCCCGGTCAGGCGCTCGGCTTCTTCCAGTGACTTTCCAGACAGCGTCTCCGTCATCATGGACGCAGAAGCCTTACAAATCGCACAGGCGGCGGCCTCGAATTGCACGGCTTCGACCTGTCCATCCACCAGTTTCAGGTACACATTCACCTTGTCGCCACAAAGCGGGTTGTAGCCTTCCGCCGTATGCGTGTAACCGCTGAGTACGCCGTAATGCCTCGGCCGCTTGTTGTGGTCGAGAATGATCTCCTGATACAGGTCGTGCAGATCGCCGTCACTCATGCTCGCAAACTAGAACCTGCCTAGCATGAAGCAAATGCAAAGACCATAAGATGTCCGCCCATATCAACGCTTCAAACAAGCCCAAAACACAACATTGGGCCACATGTTGTCATCGCCGGCACCCAAAAGTTAAAAGCCCTTGATAAACAACAACTTCCCTCTACTCGGGGAGGGACTTGAACCCTCACGCCTTACGGCACCAGAACCTAAATCTGGCGTGTCTGCCAATTTCACCACCCGAGCAGTAGAAAGCGCATATGTTACGTCCGGATTGGACCTTCATGTCAAGCGCGCGCCTGAAAAAAGCTCCGCTTGTTACACGCACAAATTCTCAGGGCATCGCCCCTCCCCAATATAACCGTTCGGCAACTAGCCCTCGCGGTAGAACGAGTGCTGGCCGATCTTAACCTTGAATTCCATCTGAGCCTGCCAGCTGGCTGGCGGATGGATGCAGTAATGGGTCGCACCCCCGGTAAGATCCGGTCCCAGGCGTCCGGCAACATAGTCATCGACCAATTTACGGGCCAGCGTCCAGGTACGATCCTGCATCGCGCGTCCAATCGCAGGACCGTAGTCCGGATTTCGTTGGGAAGTGATCCCGTTCAGACAGGAAAAGGCTTTGCGGCGGGCCACTTGGCCGATCGCTCGTTCCGGATTCCCCGAGGCACGGTTGTCGATAACGTGCAAAACTGCTCGCATCCCGATCTCCCCCTGATTTGCCGCCTCCAACACTAGGACGGAGGCAATGATTTGACGCTCATAATCCGTCACTTCCGCATGTACCACTTGAGGTCCGGCTACAAAAATACCGGCTGCACAAGCGAGTCCTTTGAGCAAACGCGTCAGTCCGTGTGTCTGGGTTGCTGGCATGGTACTTCGGGTTGAGAACGTTAGAGGGTCGAATTTGAAAAAGGACCGCGGAAGATGGGACTCCCCACAAAAAAAGCAAGCCGAAATAAGCCAACCATCGCCACAAAATACGTAAAAGGCATACCCCGCCCTAGGAAGAACCCCCCAGGCAACACCCAATAAAGCTTATAATTAATGACTTATAAAACAAAAGACCTGAGCTCAGCGAAAATCCAGGTTACAGCTATATTTCACAAGTTCAGGAGCGGGATCGACCGCTCAATTCAATTCAACGCGCGAAAATCAGCTTCGGGGCACCAACCACAGCGCCTGATAAGGGGCCAGCTTGATGCCTTTTTTGCCGGAACCATGCGTTTTTCCGGAAAGGATGTCGTAGAAGCTCTTGGTCTTTTTCAGCAATTCGGTGTCCGCCGGATTGGTAATCGCCTTTGCTTGGTCGCTGAAATTATAGATGCAGAAGACGACCTCGTCCCGGTTGAGAGAGATGCGGCTGTGCACAAACAGCTCCGGATCAATGTCGAAAACGTGCTGTTCCGCATCCGGATGGAAGGCCGGATGGCCGGCTCGACGGCGCAGCATCTTCAGGTAAGTATCAAAGACCCGCTTCGCCTTGGGCTCTGACAGATGCGCTTTCAACTCGGTCATGTCATACTTGTGCCGGTTGATGCGACGGTTGATTCCGCTCGACTCGACTCCTTCCAGATCGTTTTCGGTACCGACCAGGCTGTGGAAGTAGATTCCGGGAATGCCGCGAAGCGAGAGCATCAAGGCTTGGGAGCAAAGGAATCGGGCGACACCCAACTCCGGATCCCCGGTATTGGCCAATGCCGAGAAGTAAGTGACATTCAATTCATAGGGCTGCTTGCTCCCGTCGGGCATCGTACGCCAGTTGATCTTACCGCCCGATTGCTCAACGTGCTTGATCAGCTTCATCTTCTCCTTCTCAGGAAGCAGTCCTTCGACGGGACGGACCCCGACGCCGTCGTGGCTGGCGGTAAAGTTAAAGAAGGTGCAGCCTTCCGGCGGCGGTGCCAACTCGCTCGCCCACCTTGTCAGATAACTGGCATTTCCGGTAGCCAGACCGTGGAGAAGTAATGGCGGCAGACTGAATTGGTAGACCATGTGAGCCTCGTCACCGTAGCCAAAGTAGCTCACATTCTCCTCGTGTGGCACGTTGGTTTCGGTCAGCAGGATGGTGCGGGGAGCCACGATGTCTATGATATCGTGAAAGAGCTTCACGATTTCATGCGTCTCCGGAAGATGGATACAATTCGTCCCCAGTTGCTTCCAACAAAAGGCAACCGCATCAAAGCGGACAATCCGCATGCCCATCGAGATGTAGAGGAAAAGTATGTCGATGAACTCGAACAGCACGTCAGGGTTCTGCCAGTTCAAGTCCACCTGGTCTGCCGAGAATGTGGTCCAGACATGGGCATCTCCGTCACGCGTCCGGGTGGTGGTCAACAGCGGGGAGGTTCGTGGACGCACGACATCCGAATAGTCCAGATCCGGATCCATATCCAGAAAGTAGTGGCGTGCCGGTTCGATCCCAGCGACGAAGTCCTTGAACCAGCTGCTCTTCGCAGAGCAGTGGTTGAGCACCAGGTCGAACATCAGGTCGAACTCTTTGCCCAGCTTCTCGACATCAGACCATGTCCCGTTCTCCTCGGCCACCTTCCGGTAGTCGATCACCGAGAATCCGTCGTCCGACGACCAGGGGTAAAACGGTAGCAAATGGATCGTACGGATCGCTCCCTTCAGGTTCTTGTTCGAAAACTGGGTCAGTGCGTTCAGCGGACTGCCGCGCTCGGGGTCACGGACCGTGTCCGCATAGGTGATGAGCACGCTGTCACGCTCGTCCCACTTCCCGTTGTCGGTCAGGGATTCAATCGCCCCCACCCCGTAACGCCCGATCATCATGAAAAAGCGCTCCAGCAACTTGTCCGCACGTCCGCCATACAGCGCGCTGAGACGGCGACGTACGATGCGTAGTTGTTCTCTAGATACTGACTTGATCATAATTGTTCTTCTTGCGGGTATTCAGGCTCGGCGCATCCCCCGTCAGGGCGGCAATATGGTAACGTAAAACACGGCGCAGCACCGTGTAACTATAGTATTTGCGGGCGACCTTGTAGTTGTGGTCGACGATCGACTCGCGGTATTTCTTGTCCTCGATCACGCGCCGCACCTGTTCGACCAGCTGCGGGGTGATAAACCCGTCCATCTCCAATAACTTGAAGCCCTTGGGCTCGATATCCTGGACGTAGATCGAGTAGCGGTTGATCACCACCGGAACACGGAAATAGATGGCCTCCAGCAAGGCATTGCCGAAACCTTCGTAGGTGCTCGGATAGGTCATCAAATCCGCGTGCTTGTAGATGTCCCACAAGGTGTAGATTTTGTTTCCTTCGTGGTCCACCTGTCGCACTTCGCCGATCCGCGCGGAAAAGAAACGGAGGTCCACCCCTTCCTGCTCCGCCATCTCCTGAAGCCGATGCTTGTAGTCGTGCCCTTCGTCGCCGGCATCGTGCGAGATCACCAGCTTGTAGCGGTTGTCGCCCAGCATGCCGACCAGCTTGATGGCATGCTCGATCCCCTTCCGAGGTACGATGCGGGTGGGTTGCAGGATTAGCACGTCATCCTCGCTGATCCCGATCTCTTTGCGGATATCGGCCGTATAGGGATCGTGGGTCGCGGGAGGCGGGTTATCGAAGTCAAAGACATTGGGCATGAGTGAGGCGGTCACACCTTTTCTCAAGGCCAACTGTTCAATCGCGGCCTGGTTGATGCCGACATGGTGCAAATGCGGCAGGCTTGGCGGAAACGCCATGTCCAGATAGTCCTTGATCGCGCCCACGGAAAATCGCGTGCGCTCCCAATAGAAATCATGCTGGTGCGCGATCGCCGGCATCTGCGTCTCGGCGAGAAACTCTGTGACGGCGATACCGAGCGGCACGTGCATGGGAATCGCCAGGACATTTTGGGGAATGAGGATGTCGATCTGGTGGTAATCGACAAAGTCGTAAAGCGTCTGCTTTAAGTAGTCAGCCAGCTCTCGGATTCGGGACGTTACCTTGGGATCACGTCGCGTGTGCCCCCAGATTCGCTCGTTGATCCATTCGTTCTCCGGATGCCCGAAATAGGCCTCCGGCACACAGTAGCTGCACCCCGGGTCGCGGTCATTCCGACCGCTGTACCAGTAACTGACATGCTTGTCGTCCCAGAGTACTTCGGCCCATTTGGAACTTTCTAAAGAGACTCCATCCGAACCGGCAAAACGGGTAGAAACAAAACCGATATTTTTCGACATTGAGTAATCTGGCTAAGGCTTAAGTCCTTGGGTAAAGAACTTAAAAACAGTTCAAGCCGGAGCAAGCCATGATTGTGCCAAATTGGCAGGGAATTCCCCTATTTTGACATCGTTGTACTCCGCCGGATTCAGGGCCGCTTGGCTCGCGGATGATAGAGTGCGTGTTCATCGGCCAACCGGGCGGATTGCACTGCCGTGTAAATCTGTGTGGTTGCGATATCCGCATGCCCCAGCATCTCCTGGATGGCACGCAGGTCCGCGCCGCCTTCTAGCAAATGCGTCGCGAACGAATGGCGCAGCAAGTGCGGCTTGATTGGTTTCTGGATGCCCACCTTGCGGGCATACGCCTTGATCATCACCCAGACCATTTTGCGGGAGATCGCAGAACCCCGCTGGCTCAGGAACAGCTCACTGCCGGTTTTCGACTGGATAAAATGTGGACGTCCGGCACTCAGGTAGTCTCGGATCGCATGGGTCGCGGGGTTGCCAATGGGGGCAATCCGCTCCTTCGAGCCTTTACCGAAGACACGGACATATCCGTCGTCCAAATTGACATTCTGAAGCAGGAGACCGCACAACTCGGACACCCGTAAACCGCTGCTGTAAAACAATTCGAGAATCGCGCGATCCCTCAGCCCGTGTGGGGTACTGGTCTGCGGTGCCTGCAACAGGCGCTCGACTTCTTCACGGGTGAGGACGTCAGGCAATTTGCGGTTCAGCTTCGGCGACGTGCTCAACTCGCTGAAATCATCCTTGCGACGATTCTCGCGTACCAGATGCCGGGCAAACATGCGTACCGCCGACAACTTGCGGGCCTGACTGGTACGTGCATACTGCTCGCGACTCAGTTGCGAGGTCCAGGCACTGACCGTTTCGCTGTTTACCGCGCCCCAATCTTCGATGCCGCTGGCTTTGACAAAGTCCGCAAATTGCACGAGATCCTGCGTGTAGGACTTTAAAGTATTCTCCGAAAGCCCACGCTCCAGCTCAAGCCAGACCAGAAATCCCTCTACATCTTCGACGAGACTGGCAGGCATATTTTCAAGCGGATCGGCGGGCATGCACCACAATACAGATGCCAAACATGCGCCTTGCAAGCTTGCAGCAAGCACGCAAACATAAGAGCCAGAGTTTCTTGCAGCAACTAGATCGAATACGACATGAGCGACAACAGCACAGCTGAAAGCACGATCAAGCCCACCGATTTGCGGGGCATCTTGAAATATGTTCCCATGTTTCGGGACCATATCTTTGTGATCGCACTCGACGGCAGTCTGGTTGCCCATGAGAATTTCCAGAATGTGCTCCTCGACATCGCCGTTCTGCGCTCGCTGAACATCAAGATCGTCCTCGTTCATGGAATCGGCCAGCAACTCAATGCGCTGGCCACCCAAAAGGGCGTCACTATCAGCAATGCCCACGGCGAAGGACTCACCGACCCGGCGACTCTCTCGCTTGCAACCGAGGCCTCTGCCCTCGTCAGCCTCGAAATTATGCAAGGGCTCACGCGCAATGGTTTACGCTGCGCCACTTGCAACGGCGTGCGCAGCAAGGAAGCCGGCATTGTAAAAGGCACCGACCAGCAATGCAGCGGCGTCGTCGACAAACTCGACATCACACTCTTCACCCGCCTGCTCGACGGACATACGATCCCGGTCGTCACACCGATCGCATTCAGCCGTAACGGGGCCCCCCTGCGTATCAATTCTGATCTCCTCGCAGCAGACCTCGCATCGCAACTGGAAGCCTCCAAACTGATCTATATGACCACGCAGGATGGCTTGATCATCGACGGTGAACCGCTGAAGAACATGCCAGTTGCGGAACTAAAGGAGCTCCTGACCGAGAAGATCGCGGAGATTCCGGATCGCTTACTGAGCAAGGCGCAGCATGCGGTGCGTGCTATCGAGGCGGGCACACCGCGGGCACACATCCTCGACGGACGGCTCTTTGGCGCCCTGCTCAATGAAATCTTCGATAAGGTCGGTATCGGCACGATGGTCTACAGCAATGAGTACCAGTCGATCCGTCCGGCCGTGAAGGCCGACGCCTACTCCATCTACAACATCACCCGCAACGGCGTGAAAAAGGAGATGCTGCGCGACCGCTCACAGGAATCCATCGAAGCGGCCATCGACAACTTTCTGGTCTATGAGATTGATGGCAGCATCGTCGCTTGCGTCAGCCTGCAGGCCTACGAAAATGCCACGGTCTATGAGGTCGGCAGTGTCTATGTGCAGCCCTTTTACCAAAACAAGGGTGTTGGACGTAAGATGATTGAATACGCCTGCGGTGAAGCGTCCCGCCGGGGCGCCAAGCGCGTATTGGCCATGACCACGCAAGCCAACCAATTCTTTACCAAGATCTGCAACTTCAGTGAAGGAAGCGCCGCAGACCTCCCGCCGGCCAGACGCAAGGACTACGAAAGTAACGGACGGAACTCCAAAGTGCTCTACCTGGACCTCGAGGTCGACGCCTAGCGTCTAACTGAACACCTGCCTGCGTAGCGGATTGATCACGGCAAGGTCGCCCCAGTCCGCCCCCTCCAGAGCGAGTGCCCTGGGCGGGTATTTCCTGCGTTTTTGGGCCTGCCAGGCCTCGGCAAAGCCCTGCACGAAGTCCTGCGAGCCCAGGATGGCCCCGTCAGTAAAGTAGCGCACCCGGCAGCGCAGCACCGAGGCCTTCGGCAGCTTGCCCTGCTCCTGTTCCAGTACCTGGACTGCCTGCTCCCGGGGAATGCACACCCCCTTGGCCGGCACACTGCCCTTGCCGAAGAGCAGCATCCGGTGCTGGCGCAGCGCATCCGCCACCTCCCGCACGTAGCCCGACCACACAAACTGCAGGCCCCGCTGCGCAGCCACCTGACCGGCCACCGCCTCGGCATACCCGCAGAAGCGGTAGTCCTTCGGATCCGAGACCAGGCCGGCACGCACCGGATTCAAATCGATATACGCCGCCATCGTCTGCAGCGGATTGCCTT
Source organism: Coraliomargarita parva (assembly GCF_027257905.1). Lineage (NCBI taxonomy): Bacteria > Pseudomonadati > Verrucomicrobiota > Opitutia > Puniceicoccales > Coraliomargaritaceae > Coraliomargarita > Coraliomargarita parva. The sequence continues at coordinate 414,793 of NZ_JAPZEI010000003.1, read as the reverse complement.
TTCCCTCCACCAGCACGCTCTTGAAGCGCTCCGACCACAAGGTCCCGTAGCGGCCGTGCCGGCGGTTGAACCACACCGAAAACCGCTGCTTCACCGTCTTCATGTACTCCGAAACATCCCCCATCCGGGCCAGCAGCTTCGAACGAATCGCCACAGCCTCCTCGCCCCCCGCCGCCAGCTGCCGCGCCATCTCCACCGCCGAAGCAGCCTGGTACTTCGTCGGACGCGGGTACAGCACACGATACCGCCGCATCAGCTCCGCATCCCCCACCGACTCTCCATCCGGCACACGCAGCAACACATGGAAGTGGTTGCCCATGATGCAGTAAGTTAGCACCTGCACCCCGCAGAAATCAGCCACCTGGTGCAGCATCTTACGCAGCACCTCCTTCTCCACCTCACCAAACAAACTCTCACCGTTCACCGTACGCGTCATACAGTGATACACCGCCTCACAACCACTCACCTTCAATCGACGCATCCGCATCACTCAAACATGCACAAAATAACGCCCCATGTCGAGATCTTTTATAGACTGTCCCTTAGAACTGTAATTGAGATGATTGGAGATTGCACTTGTTTGTGGGGGTGAAAACCTTGGTGTATGGATTTTTACCACACCACGGACATGGACGGGACATCGGAGTTAAATCCGGATGCGAACCGGCTGCGTGAATTAATAGCAGAACTGGACGGTCCGAATGTCGACGATGCCCCCCACCCGGACATTTCATTGGTGCATAATGCCAGTGGGTGGTCCTTGACTCTCTACCCCAGCGGCATCGTGACCTTTGAAAATTTGGATGAGCCTGATTGCTTACCGCGCCATCTGGTCAATGTAAGTCGTCGCGAGGCTTTGAAGCTTTGGCTTGAATTGTCGAAAGGTGAAATTGACTTGATTCACAGCCGGCCTTGGATGCGAGACACTCCCTGAGATTGAGGCACAGCATTAAAGATAGCCCAAAGTGCGCAAAGGTTCCGACAGTTTCGATTCGATCAAATGACGGTTCTGCTCAGACAACTCACTTTCCCAAGCACCAGCACGTCCATTCCGGAGAAAAGTCGTCTGCCTCGTATTCCCCTCTTGCTCAAATGCAGATTTCCTTGAATCAAAACTCTGCATTCTGACTGCTTCCTCAAGCTCGCAATCACTTCGCTTCAAACCTAGAAAACGACAGATTTCCCGAGCACAGGACAAGGGGTCCCGCAGCATGGACTCGTAACTCATATGCAGCACATCCCGACGGCCCTCGTATCCACGGACATGCTCATGCCAGGGAATCTGAAGCCAGAAGTTCAGAGAACTGCCGAGAATCAAGCCTTCGGCCATAAGTTTTTGCAGCCTCTGATCCCTCATAAAGCACTTTCGATACAGCGCTTTCCCGCCTGGAAAAACACGAAGCAGCTTGAAGATTCTGGGATCCAAGGGCTTCAGCTGCGGCTTAAAGTAATGTGTCGCAGAAACCACGACATCACGCGGATCCCTCCAAATATAGATAATTTTCTCCTGACCATTACCGATGCGCTGCAAGGTTTCCATCAGCGCATCGTAGCTATGATGTGCCTTGTAGCATTCGAAGGATGACACACGCTCCTGGCCTTCAATCCCGATTTCGTTTGCATTCGGGTGATCCCAGTAGCCAGACACCGGGCAGCCGACAATTTCAGCAGTCAGTCGCGTCAGCCAAGTGTTCCCACTTTTCGGATAACCACATATAAGGATTTTTCGCTTCACGTTTTTGCCCGACATCACAGAAGCAAGATGGATCCGTCCTAGCGTATTATTCAAGCAAAGTTATGCCGAAACATAACAGAGGCTGAGCACGTAGCTACCACATAGCCCCAGTCGGAATTCCCAAAGTGCTTGTGAAATTTCATTATTGGCGACCAAGGGACCGTGCATGGACTGCACCTGCGCAGCCCCCCGTTCCAGATCGACAATCAAAGAAAGGTCATGGAAGTTCGCATGCAGGCCCCAGCACGGAAACTGCGCCTTGTAAAAGGCCTCTTTCAGACTGAATAGCACGCTTGCCCTCAATTGCAGTCCATCCACCCACTCGGACTCGTCTTCATGCACAACGCGTTGCATCGCAGAAGTTGACAAGCGGTCAGCCCTCTCGAAATCCAAGCCCACGCAAGACAAATGCCGTTTCGAGGCCACAACCGCGCCACAGAGGCCCTTACTGTGTGTAATCGATCCGAGATAACCTCGCGGCCACACCGGTAAACCATCCTCCGTTCTTAAGATCGGAGCGAACGTAGCCCCGGCCTGCTCTAAAGCCTTTCGCGCACAAAACCGCCCCGTCTGAAATTCAAGTTTACGCGAATCACAAGCTTCTTCAAGTAGGTCCTCTTCAGGAAGAGATTCCCATGACTGATGAGAGGCAACTTCTACCGCAGCATAAACCTTCTCAGGTAACAGCTGATTCAGTGTCGTATGATAGTCCGGATCCATAGTGCGATCGTTGTACTTACAATAAAGATGCTTCGGTAAAGAAGGCAATTCAACGAACTTTTATCGCGAATCGCTTGCTAGCACAGCCTACTGATGTAAAACGTAGCTATGATTCGCCTAACTCACAGGCTCATTGCGCAGATATTCCTCCTGATCTCTGCATCAGTCCTGCCAGCAAGAGAAGTTTCAAGCCAATGGGAAGTATTGCCTAATTGCCGAATACTTCCATCCAAATCAAACGGCGGCGACAGACTGATGATTCAAAATGGGACTCAAAATTCCTCATTTCGCCTCTATTTTGTCGAAACACCAGTCACCCAAGTATCAACTGAAAGCGGGGAGCGCGGCAAAGATCAGGCTCAATATTTCACGCTCGACGAAGCATCAGTGCTGGCCTGCGGGCAAAGCGCAAAAAAATTCACAGGAGACTACCTAAAAGGGGAGTTCACCGTTCTAACAAGATGGGAGGATGCGCGAAAGAACGAGCAGCCTTGCTACTATGCCTGCATCATCAAGGACGGTCGGTATCTATCGCAGGAACTGGTCCGGCATGGGCTTGCCCGCATTTACGGCATGCCCAGCTCTCATCCCCTCCCCGGCAACATCACCCCCCGCAGCTTTCTAAATGCCCTGAAACGTGCCGAGCGACAGGCCCAGCGACAGTACGCAGGCATCTGGGCAAGCGCTCAAGGCACAGCGCAAATGGCGGGCATGGAACTCGTGGCCCCCAACACCGCAACAAGCACATCGGCACTTCCTGCTATGGCCGGCCTGAATAATGGACTGATCAATCTAAATACGGCCACAAGTGCCGAACTGGAAACCCTCCCGGGAATCGGCCCCAGTTATGCTGCAGCGATCATTCGGAAACGGCCGATAGAAACACTCGAGTCACTCACGAAGATCGCCGGGCTGACACCCCGAAAAGTCGATGCGATCCGCCATCTGGTCAGATTGTCCGATCCTTTACCCCCCCCGCAAACCGTAGCCTTCTACAAAAGAGAACTGGAATCCTACTTAAACACGAACGTAACTGTCCTCGTGGATTCCATCGCCAAAATTGAGTACAATGCACCTGAGACTTTTCAGGCGATACAGATGAAAACAGCCAATCAAGGACAATACGGAGGCCAGATCACCTGCCTAATTCCCGAAGAATTCTTTGAATCCTTTCTGAAACACTACAGTTTTCCGGGCCGAGAATTCACGGGGCTACTGTACCAATACCAAGGTGAAACGGTATTGGTACATCCGAGGCAGTGAGTATTTGACCCCGGCCCGAAAAACATCTGGATTAAACGACGTATGAGTCTTCAAGAGTTTGACCGCTACCTGATTCGCAAGGGCCAGAATGACAAACTGGCCAGAATCGAATCGGATCCATGGAACGATTTGCCCGACACAAAGAGAAAAGCACGCGAAGAACTCAGCGAGTTACATATCCGCCTTGCCGAACTCCAGCAACGTTTCTTTGTCGATCGCAGCAAGAAGCTGCTATTCGTCCTTCAAGGCATGGATACGAGCGGCAAGAACGGCACAATCAAACACGTCTTCCGGGGCGTCAACCCGCAGGGTGTTCACGTTGCGAGCTTCGACAAGCCGTCCAGCCGGGAACTGGCCCATGACTATTTATGGCGGGTACACAAACGAACGCCCGCAAATGGCGAAATCATGATTTTCGACCGCAGCCACTACGAAGATGTGCTCGCCGTACGCGTGAACAAGCTCAAGCCGGAAACAATCTGGCGAAAACGCTACAAGCATATCAACGACCTCGAGCAAATGCTGATCGATGAAGGCACCACGATTATCAAATTCTTCCTGCACATCGATCAAAAGACACAGAAAGAGCGGCTTCAAGAACGCCTCGATATCCCCGCAAAGAACTGGAAATTCGACCCATCCGACCTTGTCGCTCGCAGCCGTTGGGAAGAGTATGAAACGGCCTACGAAGAAGTATTTGAAAAGACCGGCAAGCCTCATGCCCCCTGGTACGTGATCCCCGCAAATAAAAAATGGGCCCGCAACCTGCTGGTGGCCCGAATCGTAGTCGCCTGTCTCGAAGACATGCACCTCAGCTACCCGAAAGTCGATTACGACCCTAGCAAGGTCGTCATCCAATAAGCCTGTTTTCTGCCCTTTATGTCTGAAGCGTTTAATAAGATACTCGAGTCCATCCCCGCACACCGGGAAAGTCTACACTCCGTACGGGAGCTGCTCCTCGCCAATGCTTTGATGATCGGCGAAATCCCCTCAGCTACGTTTGAGGAGGAAGAGCGAATTACCTTCCTGAGCAACCGGTTCATCGAAGACGGGCTGCAACATATCTCCATCGACGAAGCCGGTAACGGGATGGCCATCCTTCCCGGCCGCAAAGGCAAGTCCAACATCCTAATCTGCGCCCACGCCGATACGGTGTTCAGCGCTAAAGTGGACCATGCCATGTCGGTCGGCCCGAACTCGATCAAAGGGCCCGGCATCGGCGACAATAGTCTCGGCCTCGCCGCGATTGTCACATTGCCCGAAGTCATTCGACGTCTGGGTATCCAATTCGATGATAACCTGATAATCATGGGCTGCTCCAAGAGCCTGGGACACGGAAACTTGGGTGGTATGCGTTTCTTCCTGGAGAACAACACTCTGCCTCTTCGTGCCGGCGTCTGCGTCGAAGGCATCCAATTGGGACGACTCAGCTATGCCTCGGTCGGAATGCTTCGTGGCGAAATCAGCGTCAACGTGCCCTCCGAATATGACTGGACCAAGCTAGGTGCGACCAGCACGGTGGCTACTCTCTCCAAAGTCGTGCAGCGGATACTGGAGATCCCGATTCCGATGGAACCACCGACCAAAATACTATTTGGCTCAATCAACGCCGGTACATCCTTCGGAACTCAACCCACCAGCGCCAACCTTCGTTTCGAGATCCGCAGCGAGCAAGTCGGGATGGTCAGCAAGCTGAAAGCCATCATTGAGGACATCATCGGAGAGATCGCCAACCGCTCCGAGACCGAGATCGAGTTATCAGTCATTGCCATGCGTAAACCGGGAGGTCTCGCCTACGCCCACCCCATGGTGAAATCCATGCGAAAGATACTTGGAACCCTCGGCGTCAAACCGCACGTGGAGCCCAGTGTCGGAGAGTTGAGCGAACTGATCCACAAAGGTATACCCAGCGTGACACTCGGATTAACCAAGGGGGATCATAAGAATGAATTCAAGGAATCGATTGAAATCGAGCCGATCTTCGACGGGCTCGCACAATTGATCGCACTCCTGCAAACTATAGACGGAGGCCTTTGTGATGAGCAGTAAGATCGAAAAATGGCTGGAGACCAACACCTTCCATCACGGAGAGTTCTGGGACATTCTCAAGCTGGTCAAAACCAAGGAGGAAAAGGGACTCAAAATCTCCCTTTGCATCCCAACGCTGAATGAGGAAAAGACGATCGGCAAGGAGATCGTGATCTTCAAATCCGAGTTGATGGAGCGGTACCCCCTCATTGACGAATTTGCCGTCATTGACTCAGGATCCGAGGACCGCACTCTGGAGGTGGCTGCCTCCTTTGGCGCCGACACCTACAGTGCTGCCGACATCTTGCCGGAAGTCGGCGACAAACGAGGCAAGGGTGAAAATCTTTGGAAAGCGATCTACCAGTTGAAAGGCGACATCATCGTCTATGTAGATGCCGACATCAAAAACATCCATCCGCGATTCGTCACCGGGATCGTTGCGCCACTCATCAACAACGAAACGATCAAGTACTGCAAGGCCTTCTACGACCGTCCCATGGCTTATTCTTCCGGCATTCGAGCGAGCGGCGGGGGACGTGTCACGGAGATACTGATACGTCCGCTATTCTCACTCTTTTTCCCTGAGCTGACAGCCTTGATTCAGCCGCTTTCAGGGGAATTCGCGGTGCGACGCGAAGTGCTTGAGCGCATCCCCTTCCCCATCGGTTACGGGGTGGAAACCGCCCATATTCTCGACGTATATAAGGAATGGGGCCTGGAGGCATTTGCCCAAACAGACCTGGACCAACGGATCCACCGCAACCAGAGCACCAATGCACTCGGCAAGATGTCCTTCGGCATTCTTCAGACATTCCTCAACCGCCTTAAGAGCTACGAAATGGTCGACCGACTCCCCGACATGGCGACAATCTACCGTCAATTCCAGGCCGAAGGCAACCGCTACGAGCAATTGACACGAGAGATAGTCGAGTACGAACGTCCGCCGATGATCACGATCCCCGCATATCGTGAGAAATACGGCATCAAGGAATGAGTCGTCCCCTACGTGTCGCGATTGTCCACTACCACCTGAAGCGTGGCGGGGTCACTCGGGTGATCGAATCGACGCTACGCGGCTTCGAGCAGGAACCGACGGCACCACAGTGCGTTGTTCTGGCGGGCCAGGTCCCAAACGACTTCAGCCATGCGAGCCTAGCCCGCTGCGTCCCCGGCCTGCGTTATTCGAACGACCAGGAAGCGACGCCCGCTCCTCAGGAATTGCTGGAGCAATTACGGACCGCAGCGGAGGATACACTCGGGGCCCCACCAGACATATGGCACATCCATAATCATTCCCTAGGGAAGAACAGCTCCGTACCAGGCCTTATCTCTCTGTTGGCGCAAGAAGGAGCACGCATGTTACTCCACATGCATGACTTCGCCGAAGACGGCAGGCCTGAAAACTACAAGCTGAACCAGCTGGAAAAAACCTATTCGGATCATCTGTATCCAGACATGGATACGGTACATTACGGCGTACTCAACGCACGGGATCATGCGATCTACAAAGCAACCGGAATTCCTGATGCGCGATTGCATCTTCTTGGAAACCCGGTCGAATCTTCCCTCCACCCGGAGCGAGACAAGGAAGCCGAGTCCATCCGCAAGAGCCTGAATGCAAGAAAGCTCTATCTGTACCCTGTCCGGGCGGTACGCCGGAAAAATTTCGGAGAATTGCTGTACTGGGCGGCACTGGCAGAACCCGGTGACGTGTTCATCACAACCCTGGGCCCCACGAACAAAAACTTCGTCGAGGCCTACGAGCGCTGGAAGAACTTGGCACAGAAATGGAACCTGCCCGTAGAATTTTCCGTGGCAGAGCAACACGACTGGCCATTTGAAAGCATCATGGCGGCTGCGGACCAAGTGATCAGCACGAGTATTGCCGAGGGATTCGGACTGGCCTTCCTTGAGCCCTGGCTTTTCAACAAAGGGATCACAGGGCGTGACCTCCCCAGCATAACCCAGGATTTCAAGGAGCACGGGATCACTCTGCACCAATGCTATCAAGCTCTGCCGGTGCCCAAATCCTGGGTCGACTCCACCCTTCTAAGCCAGTACATCCAAAAGGCCTTACAAGTCTCCTATGAAGCCTACGAGACGAAGCTTCCAGACGACGCCCTCAATTGCGCCATCGCCGCAATTACCCCAATGGACGGCTACTATGATTTTGGTGGACTCAACGAGGACCTTCAAGAATCCGTAATCGAAAAACTGGTCAAAGACCGGGACGCGAAAGAAGCACTGCCGGTCGCAGAGCTTCCCCCTCCCCTTCAAGCGGAACAAATCGACAGAAATGCGCGGCGAATCGAAAAGAGCTACAGCCTTTCCGGTTACTGCGATCGCATCCTCTCAATTTACCAAGTACTCGAAAATTCATCACCCGGCAAAGCGGCATTCCTCAACGCCAAAACCGTCCTGAAAGGATTCCTTTCCCCGGAACGCCTACGCCTGCTTCGAACATGATACACTCGGACACCACTCATTGGCTGAAACTAATTGCGTCACGGCGCCAGAGCGGCCCGGTGGAATTGCCTAGTGACGCTACCCCGAAGCTGCGACCGTTGAAGGGGATACGCGCCGTGGTATTCGACATCTATGGCACCCTGTTCAGCTCTGGAGTGGGAGACATCAGTTTGGCCACGGAACAAAACCGGGACGCCGCGCTCAAGAGGACCTTATCCGACAATGGCTACGAATTGGCGGATAAGTCTACATCCGTTCGTTTTGACGATCAGTTGCACCACATAATCAAGTGCCACCAACAGCTCCGTAGGGATGGTGGCATCCAGTATCCGGAAGTCGAGATCCGCAGCGTTTGGCAGGAACTGATCGAATCATTGCTCGGGGAAGGCCTCATCTCGTGTGCTTCCCCAAAGGACAGCTCAAGCTTAGCGATCGACTATGAGAGCCGGGTAAATCCGACCCAGCCTATGCCCGGTCTGTCAAACTGCCTTGCAGGCTTAAAGGACAAGGGAATGATACTAAGCATCATCTCCAACGCCCAATTCTATACTCCCCTCCTCTTTGAGACCTATTTGGATAAGACATTGAAAGCCTTGGGCTTCTGCACGGCTTGCGCAGTTTGGTCTTACAAAGAACTGGAAGGAAAACCATCCCAAGCACTCTACCGGCTGTCGGCAAAGCGAATCAAAGAACACCACGACATTGCCCCGGAAGAAGTCCTCTATGTGGGGAATGACATGCGCAATGACATCTGGCCCGCGCAAGCCATTGGCTACCAAACCGCCCTCTTTGCCGGGGACCGGCTCTCCCTACGACGGCGCACCGACGACATCGATTGCGGAGAGCTTCAACCAGACCTCGAAATCACATCATTGATGCAGATCCTCGACTGTCTCTCCTAGGCATCCCGGGCACAACGAAAGCCGAGATTTGTCGTCGCCGAATCCGGCGTATTTGCGGTACGAGCCCCCAGGCGATAGCGATTACAGTAACTTTGGTGACAAAGGAATGATCCGCCCTTCATGACTCGGCTCTCGCCTGAAGCAGGGCCCTTGGGATTGATCCGAGTCTCCTCTCTATCTGCGGCATGCCAGTTGGGACTAAACCAATCCGAGCACCATTCCCAGACGTTGCCGATTTGATTATAAAAGCCCCAGTCCGACTTTCGGAAGGATCGAGCGGGTGCCGTCCAGGCATAACCATCATCCTCCGTGTTCTGATCAGGAAACAAGCCTTGCCACACATTGCAGCGGTGCTTTCCTCCCGGCTCCAACTCATTCCCCCAAGGAAACATTGTTTGTACGGATGGCCCACGCGCGGCATATTCCCATTCGGCTTCAGTCGGCAAGCGCTTGCCAGCCCATTCGGCAAAAGCCACGGCATCATTCCAAGACACACTGACAACCGGATGATCCATGCGCTTCTTAACATTCGACCCCGGACCTTCCGGCTTACGCCACGAGGCACCATCAATCGCATACCACCACTGCAGCCCCTGGACCGTTTTCGACTCTCGCAACTTGCGTTGCTTCGATCCGGAAAGCTGACCTATAAAAACAAAAGCCCAGCCAAAGCGCTCCGATTCGGAGACATATCCGGTCGCATCCACGAACTCGGCAAACTGTGCGTTCGTTACGGTGGTTGTGTCCAACCAGAACGGATCCAGGCATACCTCCCGAACGGGCCCCTCCCCATCTTCAATCCAGGCCTCGGGGCCTTCATAGCCCATCAGGAAGCGTCCACCATCCAAACGAACCATCCCTGAAGTGGAGGCATCCTGCTTCATACAACAGGCCCCCGAAGAAGCATTGCCCTCCGGCGTCAGATGCAAATGCTCCGACCTCTGCGGTGTACAGCAGCCTTTCTTGCCCTCAAAATGCTCATACATAAGTCAAATTAATCCCTCAAATCAGCCCGCCTTCAAGAAAAACTCACCAAATCAGAGGCCGAACTTGCCAAGGAAAGTTCAAACTCTAGCGTCACAGATCATGTCCAGCCCACACGAGATCATCCTCGCCCCCTCCATCCTAGCCGGTGACCATGCCGATCTAAAGAGCAGCATACGTGAAATAAAAGATGCCGGATTGGATTGGGTCCATTTGGACATCATGGACGGACACTTCGTCCCCAACCTCAGTTTTGGCCCTCAAACGATCAAGGCGCTCCGAAGCGCATCCGACCTATTCTTCGACGTCCACCTGATGCTGGATAATCCGCATCTCTACATCGACGCGTTCCTCGATGCAGGCGCCGAGCAAATAACAATTCACGTGGAACCGGACTATCCGGTCGCGGAGACGCTTGAGAAAATTCGAGCCAAGGGGTGCAAGTGTGGCGTGGTCTTGAATCCGGACACCGCGGCCGAGGCAGCCGTGCCCTACCTTCCCCTCTGCGATATCGTGCTGTTGATGACGGTCCAACCCGGCTTTGGTGGTCAATCCTTCAGGGAAGACGTTTTGCCAAAAATGGAGGCGCTGTCCGCCCTGCGGGAAGAAGGAAACTACAAGTTCCGCCTGGAAGTCGACGGCGGAATAGACGCCAAGACCGCAGCACCCTGCACGGCGCGGGGCGTGGACACTTTGGTAGCGGGAACAGCATTCTTCAAAGCGCCCGACCGCAGCGCCTTCATCCAGACAGTCTGCAGCAAAAGCTAATAAGTTTCCGGACGCCGGTCTTCGATACTGTTGAATGTCGATCGGGCCTTATCGAGGAGCCCTGCATCGATTTCGATAATCCCGATTTCCTCGTCCTCTCCTGCCTCAAAAAGTATTTCGCCATAAGGGCCCACGACCATGGAATGCCCGAAATACTCGACCTTTTTATTCGAGGGATCATTCCCCTCGACTCCAGTTTGATTAACCGCGATGAAGAACGACTGGTTCTCAATGGCACGCGCCTGCGCCAGAACCCGCCAGTGATTCAGACGCGGCTTGGGGAACGCTGCAGGCAGAATATGTATCCTGGCTCCTGCTACAGTTGTCTTACGGAACAACTCGGGGAATCTCAGGTCGTAGCATACCGCACAACCGATCGGACCGAAACGTGTCGAAAGAACCGACGTATGACTACCGGCTTCCACATATTGTTCTTCCCGAAATGGAGAGAACAAATGAATCTTATTATAAGAGCCGATTAATTCACCCTCTGCATCGAAATAGAGAAAGGTATTTGTCGCTTTTCCGGATGGAGATTGCTCGAGAAAAGAGCCGCATATGTCGACCCCAGCATCCTTTGCAATCTGCCCAATCGGGGAACGGTATTCCTGACGCGCATCAAGTATTCCACGGTTTGCGCGCCAATTGAAGCCTGAGGTACACATCTCTGGCAGACAAAGAAGTTCAGCCTCTCCGGAAACCTGACGTGCAAAGCCTGCGATACGTTCCAGGTTAGGCTTCACATCACCAGAATAAACTGAGTACTGGGCAACTGCTATTTTCACAATATTTTAAGTACTAATAGAAAATTCGAATCTGTTTTACATTTTAATATATTGACAGGAATTAACTTTATTCAAACAAACAAAATCCAATACATTATGGCAAAACGAACAATCAAGATAAGTATCAAGCTGCCTACTGGCATCAGCGCAACCAAAGAACTCGAAGAGAAAGCGCAGACAGCTGCTGAAGCAGCAATCGCATCTGCGGTTTCCGAATTGGCTGAAGCACACAAGCTGGCAAAGGAACTCGCCGATAAAGGCATCACAATCTCCCCGGAAGAGTTGATGAGCCGCAAGAAAACATCGGCAAAAAGAAAGTCCTCGGGGTCCAGCACGGAAAAGCGCAAACGAATCGTACTAAGCGCAGCACAACGCAAGAGCCTGATTGCCGAGCTCAAAGCCGGAGCAAAGATTGCAGAAGCCGCCGACAAGTATGGTATCTCAACTGCCACCGTTATGAATATAAAGACAGCCGCGGGCCTAACCAAGTCGCGTAGCAAGTAAGAGAGTTACAACATTTCCATCAAGCCCCTGTGCAACCGCCAGGGGCTTTTTCATGCCGGACTAGGACAACACAGACTCTTCCTGAAGTTCCGGCTGATCAACCTCCGCTGGCAAATGCTTCATAATATCACCGTAAGCGTCTTTCCCGAAATAACGCTCCAGCAAACGCTTATCTGACTTCGTTACATCAACTAGTATCAAGCCGTCGATCACATCACTGAAAGCCGGATCGACGTTAAAGCTAACAAGTACGCCATTCAGCTTCAAATAATGTCGAAGCAGCATCGGGATCCCTTTCTTATCTTCCTCAAAACCGGAAATGATCGCCGAGATCGCATCAATGGATTTAAGCGACTCGCCAATGCGTTTTAACGACATCCCGGGTATGCGCTTACGGGTTTTAGGAGGATTCCTCGGCCTGACATAGGAGGACAATTCATCGTCAAAATTATGCTCCCGAAAAAAACTCACCATTAAATCCTTCGAAATCCGGTTGTAAGCACTCGTAATGCTGACTGGTCCGAAGAGCGTACGGCAACCGGGGTGCAAAGCCATAAATTCGCCAATACCACGCCAGATCAAAGCCAATGAGGCATGTTTGCGCTGATATTGAAGACAGACAAAGGAACGTCCAAGCTCAGCAGCAGGTCCGAGCTTTCGAATAAAGCCGGACTGATAGCGGAACAAGGTGTTAGTGTAGAGGCCCGCGATACCATGCGACCGGACCACATCCTCGACGATCGCAACACGGTAGGCACCGACAATCGCATCGTTCCGATGATCCCACATGAACAAGTGCGTATAATAACTATCGAAGACATCAAGGTCACGGGCCTGCCCCGTGCCCTCCTCCACTGCCCGAAACGTTTCTTCCCTCAAACGTCCGATCTCAAGCAATACCGTCGGTATTTTTGCCGCTTTCGCATAATACACCGCAAAATGTTTTTGCCGAGCCAAACAATGCCGATCCGGCAAGGCCTCAACTTCATTGCGCAAGCGATGCTTCAACTGAGGCGGTGCCAATGGTGACAGCGCCACATGCGAATGTCCGCCTAACTGCCTAAAGGGAAAGCGCATGCCATGCACAGCTGTCCGCTGGCCCAACTCATAGGTCTTTGCTCTGAGAAAGTCGGTCGCGAGTTTCCTCGAGTCAAAGCGCGTCAGATAGTCGGGAGCAATCGGCTCCCCTATATTCACTTTCAAGGTCTGCCCACGGGCATGATAAAACTCACGCGAAAGCATCAAGGTCCGAAGCCGGGGGTGAATCAAGCCAAGCAACTGGAAAACAAAACCGTTCGAACCATGAAAATAAACCGGAAGGACCTTTGAATTGGATCGCAACGCAAGGTTCACGACATGTTTGGACCACTCCCGATCCGCGACCCCACGGCAATCCTTCTTATAACTCGAGACCTCCCCCGAAGGAAACACGCCCAAGCAGCCGCCATCTTTCAGGTGGTCAAGAGCACGCCGCATCCCAGTGATATTGGAAGCCATCGAATGCTCCGCTTCAAAAGGATCCACTTCGACAATGTGCTCCTTCAAGCCAGGGATAAGCCCCAGCAAATAGTTGCCCATCACTTTGCTGTCCGGCCTAAGCCCCTGAAGCATCGCTCCAAGGACAACACCATCGATACCTCCATAAGGATGATTGGCCACAACCAGTAAAGGCCCTTCCTTAGGAATTTTAGCATAAGCATCCGCATCGATCTCAAACTGTATCCCCATATATTTGAGGACCGACATGAAAAAATTTCCCTCGCCAACGTCTTTCGACTTCCGAAGCTCCCGTAGAAAGCGCGGGTAATGCCGATTGATTGGCCGAACGGAAAGCAAATGCCCGAGGAAAAAATCAGCCACTCCGACAAAGGCTTCGGGACAGCCCTGCTGTCGAAGAATTCCCTTCAGGTCAATCAACTGGCCGGCCTCATTCAAAGCAGATTCAGAGTGCATGAACCACAGATTTGTACGCTAGAATGAGTGACTGTTTCAGACGATGGATCTCAAGGGGCTTACTCAAGTAATCGTTCATGCCACTCTCCATGCATTTATCGCGATCATCCTCCATAGCGTAAGCAGTCACTGCGATCAGGTATTGCTCCTTCGGAGTCGCCAAGATGTCTCCCTCACGAATCAAGCGACTGATTTCCAAACCACTACGCCCAGGAAGCCGGATATCCAAAAGGATCACGTCATAACGACGCTCGCTCAGCAATTCAATCAACTGTTCCGACTCCTCGGCAATATTCGGCCGGTACCCGAGCGTCTCTAGCAGTTCCTTGATGACCCATCGGTTATCCTGATCGTCCTCACAAAGCAGGATATCCATCGGATAGTTTTGAGAAAAAGACTCGTCCAGATCGTCATCAATCCCCCCCTGAAGAGCAAAGGGACTATTGGACAGCGTACCCGCGACATAGCGCTGCAAGTCGATCTCAAACTGAAAATTCGCCCCTTCTCCGACGCGACTCTCAACCCACAAGCGACCGTTCATCCGTTCCACAAGCTTTTTGGAAATCGCCAGCCCCAAACCGGTACCACCGAATTCGCGAGTCGTCGAATAGTCTGCCTGGGAGAAAGGCTGAAAGATTCCCTCTGCCTTGGACGTCGGTATGCCACACCCCGTGTCGATGACCTCGAAGTGTAAGCGCTGGTTGAAATTATCCTCAAGCCCGCCTGCTGACGGATTCACATGAAGCGTGACCGAACCTCGACTGGTAAATTTGACCGCATTACTCGCAAGGTTCACCAAGATTTGACGGATACGGTGCGCATCACCACGGTAGAATTCATCCACTCCGGGACCGATCTCGAAATCCACTTTAAGCCCCTTATCCTTAGCGGAAGGCAAGATCGACTCAAGTGCTTCACAGACGATTTGCTCCAAATCGAACTTTCGGCATTCCAGCTCCAAGGCTTGGGATTCGATTTTCGAATAATCCAGAATATTATTAATCAGTTCAAGCAAGGCGGCACCACTTCGCTTGATAATCGACGCCTGTTCCGCTTGCGACTCATCCAGATCGCTTTGCCGTAATAAGTCAGTGTAACCAATGATCGCGTTCATGGGCGTCCGGATCTCATGACTCATCACTGCGAGAAACTCTCCTTTGGCGAGACTGGCGGCATCGGCCCGCTCCTTCGCGACACGCAGTTCCCGCTCTCGCTGACGGATGATGAAGATACCGGAAAGCCCGATCGCCAAGACGCGCACCGCATTGATCTCGCTTTCCTGCCAGACGTGAGGTCGGGAGCAGAAATCCATGGCGAGAAATCCCCTCAGACTACCATTGTACCACATGGGAATCGCGAGAACCGACTTTGTTTGAATTTCACGCAGAAGCGAAAGTGGATCCAAACGAACCGTCGCCGTATCATCGATACGGAGCAAACCGTCCTCCTCAAACGCCTTCAGCCAGCCGGGGAAATACTCTTCCATGGGCGCATGAGCCAAAGCCGGACTGGCCATCACCTGAGGGCAATTCTCATCCCTTAGCCACTCGTGGCTAGCTTGAAGCACGAGGAAATTATCCTCTTGCCTGCCACTGACGTGAAAGATGTAGGCACGATCCACCCCCAAGGCCTCGGACACTTCACTCAATGCCGAAAAGACCCCATCATCCAAATCTTCCTTCACCAGCAAGTCGGAATTTGCCCGTGCCGTCGCCATAAGCACACGGTCGCGATTCAACAGGGCGGCCTCAGAAGCCTTGCGTCCCGAAATATTGTAGGCGACCCAGACCACCCGGTCCTTCGTTTCAGAAAAGGGAGATGCCATGGGAGATACTCGAGCCTCAAACCAGTGGGTACCGAAGTCAACAGACTCAAGTGCATACTCCAGGGTACAGACACGGTCCTCCGTCAAGGCCGTTTCAATGACAGCTAAAAGCTGCCGGGAGAGGTCTCCATCAAACAGCGCACTGAGATGCTTTCCACGAATCGTTGCAGTGCTCACAATTCTGTGGTTCGCCTCAATCGCACGATTGGCGGCAAATGAATCCTGGATGATACCCGTACTGGAAAATACGAAGACGACATCCGGGAGTGCATCCGTAAAGGCCCTCAAGCGGCTTTCATTCTCGACCATTTGTGCTTCGCGCCTGCGCAACTCAGACATGACGGCAGCCAGAATCACTGATGTGAGCGAGACAATACCGATGAAGATCCAGACGCTGGCCGGGCTCTGGCTGATATAGCCACCACCATCCAGCACCGGGATCAATACCCAGGCCGCAAGCAACGCCAGCGCAAGCACACCAGCGGAGGCACCCCGCATTCCGAAGCGGACGGCCGCCCAAGCCATGATAGGAAAGATCGCCAACTCCATCGGGTAGAGCAGCACATCGGTGGGAGCCCAGTTCCGGAATGTAATGTAGCCAAAGACCAGCAAGGTGGCGAACCACAGCATCACTTCACACAAACGCCCGGAACCAAGCCGAAAACCACCTCGATGTGACCATGACACGAGTACCGGGACCGTAATAATCGCCCCGACCGAAGCCGCGAGCCAGTGCATCAGAAAGACCTCCCGGAAACCCACCTGCTCAAACTGATGTCCGGCGACGCTCAGAAGCGACACTTCCAGCAGCACACCAATAAAAGTCACGCAGATCGCACCACCGAAGAGCACAATGAGCGTATCGCGCATACGCTCCATATCGAGTTCAGCGGGAATAAACGTCCTCACAAACCGACGTCCAATACCGGCCGTAAGCGTCGCAGCCAGAGGCACACTGAAAACGACAGATAGCCCTCCCCCCGTTATGTTACCTGATAATAAGGCACCAAGGAAAACCGCAGGGAGATAGCGATATCCGCCGACCAAGACAATCCCCAGGCTCACACCGAAGACGGGTGCGAGCTGGTTGACGTTATTTTCGAGACGGGGATCCGCCAGGGAAACCGCAATTTGCGCCGAAAAGGCAACACCGAGGAGGACCAGAAGGAACTTTAGAGCAAAAAGAAAACCCCGCTTCTTCATGAAGAGTGGATGGCCGGTAGAAGATAATTAAAAGTAAGCCACATGCCGACTCGAACCGAGAACTATTCCCGGTACCAATCGCCCGATGGAGACTGTAACCAGACACGCTTAGGCGAGTTTTCGCGAATCGCCTGGGCACGCTTCGCCTGAACATCCGCCAAAGCGACACCGGTACGGTCCGCGATGATTTCATAAAATGCAAGACGATCGCGGTTCTCCTGGGATAACAGACGGCGCTCATCACGGTCCAGTACTGAGCGGGCCTCAAGCAAAGCCCGATTGTTTTCCCCGACTTTCCCCGCGAGCTTGAGCTCAACAATACTAGCCAATCGGGCATCCATCTGCTGGATCAGTTCGGTTTCGGAACCATCGGCCCGTGAGACCAGAGTCGCCCCAGGCAATAGGCAGAGAAGCAATAGAAATATTCGGAATCTGATAATCACTTTCATTCTGAGACTTCTCCTTCCTCAATCTGGTCCTTGGCGAGTTGTTTGGTTTTGGCATCCAAACCGGCAAAGGCATCGTCCAGTTCCTTCTCCAAACGGAGGTTAACATCCATGGTAATATGAATCGGCTCTATTTTATGCTCCGTCTTGACCGAAACACAACCAGGCAGGGCCCAGATGGCAACGAACAGACAGAGAACCGAATGGTAGAGGGTGCAGCTTGATCGTAGAGACATGCAAACGGGACAATTAAGTCTTTTCATACAAGTCACACACCGAGCCCAACGCAATACTTCTTAGCCCAAAACGGCCCGAAATCGAAAAAAAGTAAAATATCACCGAAAAAATAAACTTGATTCACCTCTGCTCAGAGCCAACCTCCATCACTTCACTTTTACGGACGGATAGCTCAGTTGGTTAGAGCACCTCGTTTACACCGAGGGGGTCGTGGGTTCGAATCCCTCTCCGTCTACCATGCCTCCCAAAGCGTCGCCACGCATCAGCGGGGCGTTCTTTTTTTACAATGCGTCACATCATCTCTATCCTCGTCGAAAACAAGTTCGGAGTACTTGCGCGGATTGCCGGCATGTTCAGCGGCCGTGGCTTCAATATCGAAACTCTGAATGTAGGCCCGATGACGGACGAGCGTTTTTCCCGGATCACCGCAACGATCATCGGCGATAGTGATGCGCTGGACCAGGCCATCAAGCAAGTGAACAAGTTGATCAACGTGCTTGAAGTGACCGAATTTTCCAGTGGCCAGGCCACCGAACGGGAAATGTTAATGCTAAAAGTAAGTGCCTCTGCCGGACAACGTTCCGAAATCATGCAGGTGTGCGACATTTTCCGCGCCAAGATTATCGATGTGGCCCCGGAAACCGTAAACATTGAGATGACCGGCAATGCCAACAAGGTTACGGCCTTCCTCAATTTGGTCGAACCGTACGGAATCATCGAGATGGCCCGCACGGGCAACCTCGCACTGAAGCGTGGTTAATCCTTCCCCTCATTTCTGCAATTAACCCGGCCCAAAGCCTAATTTAATCCACAGACAAAACTATGCCTGCAAAAGTATACACCGACAAGGACGCCGATCTGCGTGTCCTCAAAAAGAAAACTCTGGCAATCATCGGTTACGGCTCCCAAGGCCACGCCCATGCACAGAACCTGAAGGACAGCGGCCTGAATGTAATCATCGGCCTCTATAAGAAGAGCAAGTCCGTAAAGGTGGCCCAAAGCCAAGGCTTTGAAGTCTATGAGACTGCAGAAGCGGTCAAGAAGGCCGACGTCATCATGCTGGCAGTGCCGGACATGAAGCAGCCTGAAATTTACGAGAACGACATCCTCCCCAACCTCGAGAAGGGCAAGACTCTGGCTTTCACGCACGGTCTGGCCATTCACTTCGGCTTGATCGAAGCTCCCAAGGGCATCGATGTCATCATGGTCGCCCCGAAGGGCCCGGGTCATGTGGTTCGCAGCCAATACGTAGAGGGCAAGGGCGTCCCTGCCCTGATCGCAATCAACAAGGGCTCCTCCAAGGATGCCAAGAAGGTTGCCTTGGCATGGGCCAAGGGTGTGGGCGGCACACGCGCCGGCGTCATCGAAACAACTTTCAAGGAAGAGTGCGAAACCGACCTCTTTGGTGAGCAAGCCGTGCTTTGCGGCGGCGCTTCCGCACTGGTTCAAGCCGGTTTCGAAACTCTCGTTGAAGCAGGTTACCAACCCGAGATGGCTTACTTCGAATGCTTGCATGAGCTGAAGCTGATCGTCGACCTGATGGTCGAGTCCGGCATCTCCGGCATGCGTTTCTCCATCTCCGAAACGGCTGAATGGGGCGACTACATCTCCGGACCGCGCGTCATCAACGCCTCCTCCAAGAAGGCAATGAAGGCGATCCTGAAGGACATCCAAACCGGCAAGTTCACCAAGAACTGGGTGAAGGAGTACAAGGCAGGCCTGCCGAACTACAAGCAGTTCGTCAAGGACGGTCAAAACCACCCGATCGAAAAGACCGGTCAACGCCTCCGTTCGCTCATGCCGTGGGTCAAGAAGCGCAACATCAAGGGCGCTCAGGCAGCTTACAACTAAGCCTCGGCTGATATTTCAAAGAGAGCGGTCGTCGGCACCTCCGGCGACCGCTTTTTCATGCACAAAGGAGAGGCTTTACGCCCACGAAGAAATACCAGAAGATCGAGAACTATGGCTCCCTCACCCACCCTCATCGCGACCCGAAAAAGTCCGCTGGCGCTCAAACAAACCGAAATGGTGCGTGCCTGGCTGGCCGAGAAGCTGCCGGATGCGTGTTTTGAGGACCTGCCACTTAGCACCAAGGTGGACGAGCGCCTGAGTTGGTCGCTCGAAAAGCGCGGGGGGATCGGCCTCTTCACAAAGGAACTGGAAGACGCATTATTGGAGAACCGGGCCACACTGGCAGTGCACAGCGCAAAGGACATGCCGACCAGTTTCCAGCAGGACCTCGTAATCGCCGGCTACCTGCCTCGAGCTCGGGCAAATGACGTACTGGTACACAAAACCGGCAACCCGCTCCCACAGAGCATCGCTTCCAGCAGTCCGCGACGACGTGCCCAGGTCGGCCTGCTTCAGCCACAGGCCGAATGGACCACGATCCGTGGCAATGTGGCCACCCGCCTACGCAAGATCGTCGAAGGCGAAGCCGAAGCCACACTTCTGGCCGCCGCGGGTCTGGACCGTCTCGGAATTGAAGGCCATGAAGGTCTCGAATTCATGGAACTTCCCATCGAGGAAGTCGTTCCAGCTCCGGGACAGGCAGCCGTCGCCATCCAATGCCGCGAATCGGAGTTATCGAAGTACGAGCACCTTTTCTGCGAACAAACGAAACTGGCGGTTAGCTTGGAGCGCGCCTTCCTACGAAAACTCGGAGGCGGTTGCCAGACTCCTGTCGGCGCCCATTATGCCGGAGGCAGCTTTTATATTTTCCATCCTGAAATCGGCCACACCAGCTTCGAATTCGAAATTGAAACGCTCTCCGATATCGACGGCGTACTTTCCGCAATTTTCAGTGACCTGAAACTTTAGCCTACCTGTCATCAGCGTCACCGCTGGCACTACCAACAAAACGTAGCATCCGGTGTCTGGCGGATGATTTTAAAACTACTTGATGTCCATCTAACTCCTGTCTTCTTGGAAATATGTCTGAAAACGGAAAAGTCTATCTCATTGGCGCAGGCCCCGGTGATCCGGGTCTGGTGACGGTGCGTGCCCGCGAGCTGCTTGAGTCAGCTGATGTCATCGTTTACGACTATTTGGCCAATAACAAACTCCTGGAATGGACGCGACCGGACGCGGAGAAGGTCTACGTCGGCAAAAGCGCCGGCCGCCATTCGATTCCGCAGGACGAAATCGAAGAGATCCTAGTCGAGCGCGCCCAAAAAGGCCTCCAAGTCGTACGCCTCAAGGGAGGCGATCCCTTTGTGTTTGGCCGAGGCGGCGAAGAAGTCCGGGAACTGGAAATGGACCAGATTCCCTACGAGATCGTGCCGGGAGTCACCGCCGCCCTCGCCTCTGCAGCCTATGCGGGCATTCCGCTCTCACACCGGGATTACAGCTCCTCAATCACCTTTCTCACCGGCCATGAAAACCCGGAGAAACACGAGCTCCATATCGACTTCCGGAATTACGCGAAAGGCAAGGGAACACTGTGCGTCTACATGGGTATCGGGCAACTGCCCCGGATTGTAGCCGAACTCAAGGAAGGCGGGATGAATGGCACCACTCCCGTCGGCATCATCGAATGGGCCACCCTGAACCGCCAACGCTCGGTTTTCGGGACAATTGACAGCATACTTTCAGACCTGGAAGCCTCGGGCATCGGGGCACCCGCCATGGTTATTATCGGCGAGGTCGTGGGCAAGCGCGCCAAGACCGAATGGTTTGAAGGTCGTCCGCTGTTCGGAAAACGAATCGTAGTCCCTCGCGCACGCCAGCAGGCCGGCGAACTGACGCGCATGCTGGAAGAGAATGGTGCGGAGGTCATCGAGCTCCCCTTCATCGAGATCGTACCCGCTTTTGATGCGAAACTGGTCAGTGAGATCTTCGCGGGTATCGCAGTCTACGAATGGATCATATTCACCAGCGCGAACGGCGTACGCCAGTTCTTCGAACTTTTCTACAAAGCATACGAAGACATCCGCTGTCTGGGCCCGATGCGTGTCGCCGCAGTAGGTGCCGCCACAGCCCGGGAAATTGAAAAACATCGTATCAAAGTCGACCTGATTCCGAAAAAAGCCAATGCCGATGCGCTGGCAGAAGAACTGATCGAGCAGGAAGGCTTGGAAGGCATCCAGGTACTGGTAGTCACCGGCAATCTAAACCGCGAGGGTCTGGTCAATACACTGGAAACGGAGGGGCGCGCGATTGTCGACACCCTTCCACTCTATGCCACCCGAAAGGCAAAGCTGGCCGAGGATCCAGTGGCAACCGACATCCGCAAGCGCGGAGCCGACCTGGTGCTCTTTACCAGTTCCTCCACAGTCCGTTCCTACGTCGAGCAATCCAAGTACCTGCAAGCGGAACCGGGCGCGAGCAAGGCGGCCTATGCAAGCATCGGCCCTCAAACCAGCAAGACCCTGAAGGAAAACGGACTCGATATCGCCTTTGAAGCCTCAGAATCTAGTCTCGACCACTACGTCAAAGACACTATTAGCTTCTTTAAACAAACAACAGATCCAAAACAGCACTAACCTACACATACACAATGGCCAACGTCATCCTCGAAACCACCCAGGGCAGCATTGAATTCAAGCTCTACGAAGACATTGCACCGAAGACCTGCGAAAATTTCACCACCCATATTAAGAACGGTTACTACGACGGAATCGTCTTCCACCGGATCATTGAGGAATTCATGATTCAAGGCGGCGACCCGACCGGAACCGGCCGCGGTGGCGAATCCATCTGGGGTGAACCCTTTGAGGATGAATGCGCGCGCGACCTGCCCTTCGACCGCCCCGGCCTGCTCGCCATGGCCAACGCCGGCCCAGGCACCAACGGCAGCCAGTTCTTTATCACCACCGTCCCGACCCCTTGGCTGCACATGCGCCACACGATCTTTGGCGAGGTCGTCAATGGCATGGATACCGTCGACAAACTCGAAAAGGTTTCCAAGGGCCCCGGCGACCGTCCGATCGAAGAACAAAAAATCATCTCGGCCAAAGTGGTCGAGTCCTAGGCACCGCCCGAGTACATAATTTTCATGGCGGCTCGCGTCTGCGCAGCCGCCTTTTTATTGTCCGCTTATGTTAGTTTGCGCACTTCATGGATTCACCGGATGCGGTGCTGACTTTGCCCCCTTGCTTAGTGCATTGGGAGGTCCCCATGAAATCATCAACGCACCGATCCAATGGAGCTGCCCCAACCTGCCGGGCCACGGAGCACGGCCCGAACTAGACTGTAGTGCCGCCGCCACGCTTCAATGCATCGATCATGCGGTCCAGTCCCACCCATCCTCCCAGACAGGCAAAAAAGTCCTGCTGGGTTATTCCATGGGAGGTAGAGCCGCGCTTTTGCATGCCTGCAAACAGCCCCAATTCTGGGATGCGCTGATCTTGATCAGTACCAATCCAGGAATCGAGAATCCGGAAGAAAAGGCAGTGCGGGCCAAGGCCGATGCGGAAATGGCATTGCGGATCGAGAACTCGAAGCTAGAAGCGTTTCTGAATGAGTGGCAAGCAACTCCGATCCTTCGCAGCCAGCAAGATATCCGCAGCGATTGGCGGCAGAGTATGCGATTAAACCGCTTGCAGCACAGCGTACAGGGGCTTGCCAATAGTATGCGTGATTTCGGGCAAGGCTCCTTTCCTAATCTTTGGCCACAGCTAGACCGACTCGATATGCCGATCCTGCTACTCACTGGCGCCTCAGACTCGAAATACACAGATATTGCCCGGCAAATAAAGACCCGGTTGGGTAACCGACCAGTCAGCCATAGGATCATCCCTGAAGCCGGCCACATGCCACAGCTGGAAGCACCGGTCGAATCCATTCAGGCGATCCGCACCTTCCTGGGGCAGGTCGGCTACTGAAGTCCCTGCAGGCTCGGAAGGTCCGGGTCCTTATCGACGCGATCCGGAAAATGCTGAATGGCCCGGCTCAACGAGTCCTGCACACGACCGGAAGTCAATTGGACGGCATCGAATATATTTGGTAAGTCCTTGCGCCAAAATAGGCTGCGCGTTTCCGTTTCGTAGACCTCGACGGTCAGATTGAGTCGTGCCGCGAAGCGATAGCTAGGATTTTCCCGACGGTTCAAGCTGTCCAGCGGTCCGTCGATGGAATCAAAGACGCTCGGATAGCTGCTCACCCCCTTCATCCATTTGACCACAACATAGAAATCCGAACCACTTTCAACCGATTCGAAGCCGCGCGCTTCCAGTTCTTGAGTCAGGACCTGTTCAGAAAGCTGCTCCAGCATCAATGTTTCGGAATCGTTCCAATCGAAACCGGTAATCAAAGTATGCTTGAAGCTGAAAGTGTCAAAGGGGGTAAAATCTACCGAACGTACGAAATTACCATTCGGATTCTCCGGACTGGCGCAGCCGAAAAACAGCAAACACAGACAGGAAGACAGGAAGAGTACGTATTTCATGAAATAGAATATGCATGCACATCGTGTAATTTCAAACCTTGCAAGGATTGCGATGTCAGGATGGCATGCAGCATGCGGCTTACCAAACAAGAAAGAGTTAGCCTTTCAATCCTCCTACTGATTGGTATTCTGGCACTTGCCGGCTGGATTCTCTTCACCCAAACAGGCTTCAACGATAAAACGGAGCCTGCAGCGGCGCACTGGATCGACGGAACGGACAGTCCTTAACGGATGCTCCGCATCGGCAACAACTCGATTAGGGTCATTTCAGTCGGACAAAGGAAGCGAATCGGCGGTAACCCCCTGTAACGGTTACTCCCCGCACCGGCAGAAACATTCAGATAAGGGACTCCAATCCGGCGAAAGCCCCGGGACCATTCCTTAGGTACTTCGCTGTCAATGACAAGCGGGCCGTACCAAGGCAGACGGACCTGTCCGCCATGCGTATGCCCGGCGAGGCATAAATCGATCGGAAGCTCCCGCGTCTCCAGAGCATAATCGGGCGCATGCCCCATCACGACGCGAAAGTCCTTGGCATCCGACTTGGCCATCCAGTCTTCAATTGAACGCATGGCCCATTTCGGTTCCTTGGAATGAAATAGGTTCAGCCCGAGGATATCGATCTTCCCCGCCCCCGTATCAATTTGCGCGGAACCGGTCGAGAGGACATGAAGCGGCTCGAGTTCGGGACCGCGTAAGCGGTAGAATTTGATCCCAGGCTCATACTCGGTATCCCCGTAGACCGCATAAATACCGTATTTCGGTGACAAACTCTTGAACAGCGATAGGAGCTTCGGCCACTCACTGTCGAAAGTTGCAGGCGCCACCGGTTGTAGGAAATCCCCGGTAAAGAGCACCAGATCCGGCTGCAGTGCTTGGATCTGCTCGAACAGATTCTGCTCATGCCCGGCAATGCCTCCCGACTGGATATCCGAGATATGGAGCAGACGCACCGGCTTTGCCAACTTGGGCGTCTCCAGGCGAACGTGGCGCAAGACAATCTTCTCCGGCTCGACCCGCGTCACATAGTAGCGCAAGGCAAATAGATCCGCCGCCAGAAAAAGGAAAATACCACAGAGCGCACTCGCGGACCTGCGAATGCCCGGCCGTGTCACTCCCAGCACTCCGATAAAGAGCGCAAGTCCGACGAGGGTCAGCGGCAGCTCCCACAGATTAAAATCGTAGGCCTTGCGGATCAGCTCGAAATCCGGCTTGAGCATGCCCCGGGAGACATAGATCGCATTGCGCAGAAAGACATAAAGCACAATCAGGATCGTGGACAGTCCACCGGCCACAAAGAAAAAGCCGCTTCGTTTACGCGAAGCCACATCAGTCATGCCTAGTTGTGTCAATTCGGCCATTAGTTCAGAGATTGCTTCCGGATCAACATACGCACCGCTAAGGGAATCAAGGCCACCGCGCCCAATAGCCAGCACAAGACCAATTCGACCGTCACCCGCATCCGATTCCGCAGGGCGATCTGGTAAAGTAGCGTGCCGACACAAAGATTTAAGATCTGCAAATTACAAAACAAACTAAGAAACACGGTAGGATGGTTCGCCAAAGCCTTGGCTCCGCCATAATCAGCGGTCGAGAGGGGTTGCGGAATTAATCTGGCCTCGTAAAACTGCCAAACGAGATAGAGCAAGACCAGTCCATAAACACTACCCACCAGCAACGGTTGGGCCAAATGCCGCACCGTTTTCGATTCAGGAACCACGATCATCGCCAGCCAAACCGGGGCGGTCATAAAGAGAATGAGGTAAAAGGCGGCGTTCAAATCGCCTTCCCCGAAAAACTCAATCAACCAAATAGGCATGACTTCGTGAGTTAAAAGTATGAAGGTCGGAAGGTGGGAAGGTCATTGAATGGCCAAAAAATGTTCACTCCTTTCACCTTCACACTTTCCCACTCTCAGTTCCCAACAATCTTTAAATAGGCCTCGATATAGCGGTCCAAAGTCCCACTCAAGACATCCTCGGGCAAAGCAGGCGGCGGTGGCGTCTTATCCCAGTCCAAGGACTCCAGGTAGTCGCGCACAAACTGCTTATCGTAGGAAGGTTGCGGACCGCCCGGCTTATACTCGGAGGCGGGCCAGTAGCGGGAGGAATCCGGTGTCAGGATCTCGTCGATCAAGTAGAGCGCGCCCGACTCATCCGTCCCGAACTCAAACTTGGTGTCTGCAAGGATGATCCCCGCCTTTTCCGCGGCAGCCACCCCCATTGAGTATATTTCGATGCTCAGGTCATGCACGCGCTGGAACAGCGACTCTCCGATCAACTTGGCGGCATCCGGACAATCGATCGGCATGTCATGTCCGCTCGCAGCCTTCGTCGTGGGCGTAAAAAGCGGCTGGGGTAAGGCACTGCTTTCGAGCAGCCCTTCCGGCAAATCGTATTCGAAAAGCTTGCCCGTCTGCTGGTAGGCCTTCCACCCTGAGCCCGACAAATAGCCGCGCACCACGGCTTCGATTGGCAGCGGCTTGAGCTTCTTCACGATCATGCTGCGGTATTCCAGCTCGGGATACGACTGCCCCAGCTCACGGATTCGCGCGTCATGATTCTCGACCAAATGGTGCTGCGTGATCGCCCCCACTTGGCGAAACCAATACAAACTGATCTGGGTCAGCAGTATCCCCTTCCCCGCCAAGCCTTCCGACATAATCACATCAAAAGCCGAGACCCGGTCGGTCGCGACCATGAGCAAGGCATCCCCCAGATCGAACACTTCGCGGACCTTGCCGGAAGCGACACGGGGATAGGGCAGATTGTCAACGGTCAAGACCGCTTCTTCAGGCAGAGGGAAAGGCAGAGAGGATGCATCCATAGTCAACCTTGATGCAGGACAAATTCATGCGTGTAAACGGTTTCTGAAGCCAAGCGAAATTTTTGTGACTTTTTTCAAAAAAGACTTGCACGCCCCCCGCTCAAACATAGCTTCCGTGACTTCCTCCCACCTCCCGTTCGTCTAGCCCGGTCTAGGACACCTGGTTTTCATCCAGGCAACAGGGGTTCGAATCCCCTACGGGAGGCCACTTTAAACCCATCGGCTCACGGAGTTCGGTGGGTTTTTTAGTGCCCAGACGTGACGTGTCGGGGATGAAGAACCCCTCAAGGGGTTTGACGGAAGGAGCAACGCGACTGAGGATGGGGCACACCACAGGTGGGATCGCGAAGCGATACGGCAACGCCGTACCAATCCCCTACGGGAGGCCCTCAGCTCGCGTAGTTCGCTGTTTTCGAGGTGCGGATACCGTCGCAACGGAGCAAGGGCGTCTCGCCCTTGTCATGGTCCACTTCCTTTCCGCAATTTATCAGGGCGGGACGCCCTGACTCCGTTGGAATCCCGGACAATGCAGAAGGCGTATGCTAGCTTCACAGCCATGCCCAGACAAAGAAGACCTCAAAGTTTCAAAAAAAGACTTGCACGCCCCCCTCGCAAACATAGCTTCCGTGACTTCCTCCCACCTCCCGTTCGTCTAGCCCGGTCTAGGACACCTGGTTTTCATCCAGGCAACAGGGGTTCGAATCCCCTACGGGAGGCCACTTTAAACCCATCGGCTCACGGAGTTCGGTGGGTTTTTTAGTGCCCAGACGTGACGTGTCGGGGATGAAGAACCCCTCAAGGGGTTTGACGGAAGGAGCAACGCGACTGGAGATGGGGCACACCACAGGTGGGATCGCGAAGCGATACGGCAACGCCGTACCAATCCCCTACGGGAGGCCACTTTAAACCCATCGGCTCACGGAGTTCGGTGGGTTTTTTAGTGCCCAGACGTGACGTGTCGGGGATGAAGAACCCCTCAAGGGGTTTGACGGAAGGAGCAACGCGACTGGAGATGGGGCACACCACCGGTGGGATCGCGAAGCGATGCGGCAACGCCGTACCAATCCCCTACGGGAGGCCACTTTTAACCCATCGGCTCAGGTAGTTCGGTGGGTTTTTTAGTGCCCAGACGTGACGTGTCGGGGATGAAGACCCCCTCAAGGGGTTTGACGGAAGGAGCAACGCGACTGGAGATGGGGCACACCACAGGTGGGATCGCGAAGCGATACGGCAACGCCGTACCAATCCCCTACGGGAGGCCACTTTTAACCCATCGGCTCAGGTAGTTCGGTGGGTTTCTTTTTGTATGGATACCGTCGGCAACGGAGCAAGGGCGTCCCGCCCTTGTAGGGTCCGCATACCATTTGTAGTCCATCAGGGCGGGACGCCCTGACTCCGTTGGTTCATCCAGGAGCCAAAATGCGCTCCTTCACCAATTCGCGTTGATTCGTAGGAATTCGTGGGTTCAACTCAGCGACAGCATGTCCGACCCGCAGAAAGAAATCGCCAAGCTTCGCGCAGCCATCGCCGAACATGACCGGCTCTATTACAAGCAAGCCCAGCCGAAGATCGACGACCAGGCCTATGACAAGCTCAAGGCTCGACTGGCTGAGTTGGAAGCACAGAACCCGGAGCTGGATTTTGGTGCCTCCCCCACCCAATCGGTGGGCGATGACCGTCTGGAAGCCTTTGAGAGCTACACGCACCGCAAGCCGATGCTGAGTCTGGACAACACCTACAGCCAGGAGGAATTGATGGAATTCGGTCGCCGTCTGGAGCGTCTGTTTCCCGACGAGTCCTTGGAATTCCTGGTTGAGCCGAAGATCGACGGGGTCGCAGTCAGTTTGACCTATGAAAAGGGGCAGTTCGTCCGGGCCGTTTCGCGCGGCAACGGAGCCGAGGGAGACGACATCACCCAGAACGTCCGCCATATTGCCGGACTTCCTGCAGCGATCACAGATGCCCCCGAGATTCTCGAAGTCCGCGGTGAGATCTACATGCTGCACGAAGAATTTGAGCGGATCAATACCGCCCGTGACATAGAAGGACAACCGCTCTACGCCAATCCACGCAATCTCGCAGCCGGCACGATCAAACTGCTCGATCCAGCCGAAGCCCGTAGTCGCAAACTGGAAATCGTGCTCTATGGCATCGGTGCCTGCGAACCGGGCCGCTATTTCAGCCATCAGGCCGAGATCCAGGAAAAGCTCAAGCGCTGGCAGTTCCCGGTATTGGAGAAATACTGGATGGCTGGAAGTATCGAAGAAGCCTGGACCTGCATCGAGGCGCTGGACGCGCTTCGACAACAGTTCAGCTACCCGACCGACGGCGCAGTGATCAAGCTCGACGACTTCCGCCTGCAGGACGAAGCCGGTTTCACCTCGAAGGCGCCCCGCTGGGCCATCGCCTATAAGTTCGAAGCCGAGCGCGCCGAGACCCTGCTCAAGGAAATCAGCCTACAGATCGGCCGGACCGGTGCGGTCACCCCCGTCGCGATTCTTGAGCCGGTACAGTTGGCCGGCACAACCGTGTCGCGTGCCACCTTGCACAATGAGGATGAGATCCGCCGCAAGGACATCCGCCCCGGCGATACCGTACTGGTGCAAAAGGCCGGCGAGATTATCCCGCAAGTCCTCGGGGTCAACCAAGCAAAGCGCCCGGCCGACAGCCAGCCCTTCGACTTCGGCGAGCATCTAAAGGCACTCGGCATTGAGGCCGAGCGCGATCCCGCCCAAGCAGTCTGGCGAATTGTCAGCACGAACGATCCGATCCGTCAGCAACGCGCGCTCCAGCACTTTGCCAGCCGTGCCTGTATGGACATCGAGAACCTCGGTACCGCCGTGGTCGAACAGCTCGTGACCCGCGGCCTGGCCAAGGATCCAGCGGACCTCTACCTGCTCCAGGTCGAACAGCTACTTGAGTTGGACAAGTTTGCCGAGAAATCCGCACAGAATCTCTATGACGCGCTCCAAGCCAGTAAGACACGCCAACTCTGGCAGCTGATTCACGGGCTCGGCATTCCACATGTAGGTAAACAATCGGCCAAGGATCTGGAGGCCAACTTCGAATCCCTCGACGCCATCGCATCCGCCAGCGAAGAACAACTGGAGGAAGTCGACGGGGTCGGCAGCATCATGGCCCAGAGTATCCATGCCTGGTTCGAGGATGAAGCCAACCGCGACCTGATCGATCGTCTCCGCAGTCAGGGCCTGAACTTTCAGTCCGCCCGCTCCGAAGCCCCGGCGGATGGGGCACTCTCCGGCAAGATCGTCGTGCTCACCGGCAGCCTGCCCACACTCACCCGAAGCGAAGCGACCGAGCTCATCGAAGCCGCTGGCGGCCGTACCAGCTCAAGCGTGAGTAAGAAGACCGACTATGTACTGGCCGGCGAAGCTGCCGGTTCCAAATACGACAAAGCGGTCAAACTCGGCATTCCGATTTTGGATGAGGAAGCTTTCCAGGCATTGATTGGTTAAAATCTCCCGCAGTATAGAACTAAGATTGCGCCCAAGATAGACAGCCGCATTCTCCTAACAATGCGATTGCGAGTCAAAAGCAAGCCCTCGACGAACCGGCATGAAGGCGCCGGTTTCCGCGACGCCCCCAGCTCAAAGAAAGGCCGTTTCTTCGGCGTTTTCTTCGGCTTTCCCTTCTTCGCAATGGGAGCCGCCTTTTGTTGGTTCATGGCGCTCCATCCGATCGTCAAGTCGGTGACGAGTGGAGATTGGCCGCAGGTGCGCTGCGTGATCACGAAGAGTTATGTCGACAGCCATTCCGACAGCGACGGCACCACTTACTCCATCGAGATTGAGTTCCGCTATCGTTATGAAGGCAATGTATACACCGGCGGTAGCTACGACTTCAACACCGCCAGCTCCAGCGGTTCTTCAGGCAAGCACAAGGTCGTGCGTCAGTATCCGGTCGGCTCCGAACAAACCTGCTGGGTCAATCCATCCGATCCCACAGAAGCCGTACTCTCACGCAAGATCCCCGGAATCGTCTACTTAGTCATCCCCTTCACTTCAATCTTCATGCTTATCGGCCTGGCCATCATGCTCGGTTCCCTCGGCCTGCTCCCCCCAAAATGGAGGGACAAACTGTATAGCCGGCACAAGCCGGTCGAAGACCAGGACGAGGGCGAACGCTGGCTCAAGCCCAAGCACAGCGGCACAGGCAAACTGATCGGAGCCATTTTCATCGCCGCCTTCTGGAACGGCATCACCGGGGTCTTTGTGGGCCTCGCAGTGAAAAGCTTCCTGGAGGGACGCCCGGAATGGTTTCTCACCCTCTTCATCATCCCCTTTGTCTGCATCGGCCTCGTTCTTTTCTTCAGTATCTTTTACTATCTGGTTGCCCTGTTTAACCCGAAAGTCGATCTCAACCTGAGCGAGGCCCGTCCACGCCTCGGACAAACGGTACGCCTCAACTGGCGCAGCCGAGGCTCGCTGCAACGCCTGAAGGACTTGGAAATAATTCTGGAAGGACGTGAATCGGCAACTTACCGGCGTGGCACAAACTCCGTCACGGACCACAGCCTCTTCCACAAGGAAACCCTCTTTAAGACCGAACAGCCCGGCGCCCACCCCGGCGGTCAAATCGACCTGCAACTGCCGACGGCGCTCATGCACAGTTTCGACGGTGGCAACAACAAGATCGAATGGCGCATACGGATAGTCGGCAGTATCCCGCGCTGGCCGGATATCGACGAAAACTACCCGATCACCGTACGCCGCCTAAAACACCATTAGCCAGCAATAAAAGCCCGACATGGACTCAAGCCTCTACATCGACTTGCCGAAAACACATTACCAGCCCGAAGAAACACTCCGCGGTGAGATCCTCTGGGCCCAGGACGAAGCGCCTGAAAGTATCCACCTAAGTCTCGGCTGGTGGACCGAGGGCCGTGGGAGCAAGGATGCCAAAATAGAAACCGAGCTGGAATGGCCAAGTACGGATACCGCCGGCCAACAAAGCTTTGAAATTACTCTGCCGAAGACCCCCTACTCCTTCAACGGCCAACTCATTACACTGAAGTGGGCCCTGGAATTGAGGACCCGCAAAGGCGGCCACAGCCACAGCGTCGAAATCAGTATCGCTCCGGGGGACGCTCCGGTCGACCTCCCGCTCATCGAGGATGAAAGCCCACGAAAATCCATTTTCCGCTTCGGCCGTCGCTAGGATACGCTACCGCCTCCCCGAATCCGAACTCCGGAGCTTGGCAGAAACGATCTGCCAAAACCGCTCGGTCAGCGCGATTGTCGGGCCCAAAGGCACAGGAAAAACGACCTTGATCGAGGACCTCGTGCCCCAGCTGAACCGATTGGATCTTCGGATTGTTTGGATTCGGCTCAGCCTGGAATCTTCACAGACAGAGCGCGCACAGGCCATTGCCTGCCTCAATCAGCTCGGCCCTCAGGACTGCGCTCTCTTCGACGGAGGCGAAGTTCTGAATGTATGGCAGTGGTGGCGCCTGAAACGGCATTTAAAGAAGGGACAGGGCCACCTCATTGCCAGTCTCCATCGGCGGCGCGGGTGCAAAGTCCTCTACCGCACCCGCCCGGATTGGCCATTGGCGAAACGCTTGGTCCGAACACTCGCCGGCCAAGCTTTGGGCACAGAGCTGCTGCCGGTCGCCCGTAAAAGTTTTCTGGCCAACCGGGGAAATATGCGCGAAGTCTTTCGCGCCTGCTATTGGGCATGCGCCAAGCTGTAGCGACTCGGGTCTCCCTAAAAAAACCTGAGATTATTGTTGCTTATCTCAGCATTGCCTAAAATAAGAATCGGTTATGAACCTCGAAGCGATTAACCAACTCTTTCAAAACCAGCCAATGGTGGTACTTTTTGCCATTATTGCAGCCGGTTTGCTCTTCGGTAATATTACGATCAAAGGGATTAACCTGGGCAGTTCCGGGGTTCTTTTTACCGCTCTGCTGGCCGGACACTTGGGCTACAGCATTCCCGGGGGAGTCGGTACGCTGGGCTTGGTACTCTTCGTGTATTGCGTCGGGATCGGGGCCGGCGGGCGCTTCTTTGCCTCAGTGGCCCGCGAAGGCGCGACCTTGGCTAAGCTGGCATTGGTGATCGTCGTCTCGGGCGGATTGGTCACCTGGGCGGGTGCGAAACTCTTTCATGTTCCGACCGACCTCGCAGTTGGCATCTTCGCCGGCGCACTGACCAGTACACCGGCCCTCGCGGCGGCAACGGAAGGACTGCAGGGGGGCAGCGGCGTCAGTATCGGCTACGGTATCGCCTATCCATTCGGGGTGATCGGTGTGGTGCTCTTCGTACAGTTGCTACCACGCATCCTCAAACACGACCTGGACAAGATCGCGGCCGAACATGAAGGCAACCAGGCCAAGGAAGATTCGGTTCAAAACATACTCGTGGAAGTCACGAACCAAAATCTCTTCGGCAAGAAGATCGCGGATTCGGGCGTCGCCAACCTGAACGCCTGCCAGGTCTCCCGTGTCTACAAGAACAACCAGTTGATGCCCTTGAGCTACGACGATTGCTTCAGCGAAGGCCAGATCCTCATGCTGGTGGGACGCAGCAAGGAGATCAACATCGCCATCGACTACCTGGGACATAAGAGCCACCGCAACATCCTCAAGGACGTCGAAAACGAGCGGCAGCAGGTGCTGGTGACCGACCGGAAGATCGCGGGCAAGACTCTCCGCGAGCTCGCCCCCCTCAAGACCTATGGTGTCGTGCTCACCCGGATCACACGACTGGGCCTGACCTTCGTGCCCAATGCATCTACTGTGATCGAGTCGAACGACTACCTGACCGCGGTGGGCCGCAGCGAGGACCTCAATGAATTCCGCAAGATCGTCGGACACCGCAGCAGCGCCATCGATGCGACCGACCTCCTTTCTCTCTCTGCCGGCATGACGCTCGGCATCATCGCCGGCCTCATTCCGATCGGCTTGCCCGGCAGCACCCCGATCACACTCGGCCTCGCCGGCGGTCCGCTCTTCGTCTCCCTGATCCTGGGGCACTTTGGTCGCGTCGGGCGGATCTACGGCCACATCCCGCGCCCCACCCGCCTGCTCCTTCAGGAGCTCGGCCTGGTTTTCTTCCTCGCCAATGCCGGGGTGAAAGGCGGCGGCTCGCTGGCGGAAACTGTGGCTGCCTACGGCCCCATGCTCTTCGGCTTGGGTATGCTCGTCACCATCGTACCGCTGCTCATCGCCTGGCCGATCGCACGCAAACTCTTCAAGCTCGACCCGCTGCAGTGCCTGGGTGGTATTTGCGGAGGCATGACCTCGACCCCGGCACTGGGGGCGATTACGGCCAAAACCGATTCACAGGTCCCGGTCGTCAGCTACGTCTCGGCTTATCCGGTCGCCTTGATCGTCATGATCGTCATCGCCAAGATCCTGATCGGGGCACTGGGTGGCGCTTAGCGAGTCGCAGTGGCGCGCCCCAGCCGTAAACGGCACAACCTTAATGCAGTGTTGACGTAGTCGTATTGCTTCAGAGAGGACTTGCGTAACCCGTTGTCATGAAGGCGAACGGCTGAATCAAGTCGCCTACGACCGCCACTTTAAACTCCTTACGATATCCCTGAGGGAGTGCCATTCGCCTATGGCGTTGCCACCTTTGCCTTGGCTCCGATTTCTGTTACTGTCGAGACAAGATCATCCAGAAGTAACTGCATGAGGGCTTCTTCGGTTTTTTGACCGTTCTCATGTAACCATGCACTGGCCAAATTACCCGTGTCAGAACCATATATCCTGTGCGAGTAGATGATGGCATAAGCTTCCTTTTTCTCTATGGCTAGACGGGCAAATACAATCTCGATGAATTCTGGCCGAGGAAAAGCAACGACGATCAGATGCTCTGCTTCATTTTCTGTTGTGCGTGGTTTCGAGTCGGTACGGAGTATGACTGCTCCGTTTTTGTGATATATACCTAGAACATTATTTGCGATTCCAGCCAGTGATTCCCCCGTGCCAGAATCAGGGTAATGGTTTACCGTAACCATATCTTCCCAACTGCCTAAGTCTTCTTGTCCATCAGGAGTGAATTCATGCTGCGTGCCCTGAGACCACCGGTGGACAAATTCGACCGAAGATAGGTTGATTTTCGGAGTGCTCGCAGAAATCGGACAAATACAGATTAAGAATGCTGTGATCGTTTGTATGATTCGTTTCATGTTTTTTGCCAAGGTATGTTCGGCGTGTGAACCGAGAGCTATGATCTGTCCTAATGAAACTCGGACACGGGATTTTCAGGCCAAATCAAGTCACCCACGAACAGACTCGCACTCAATAGAAGCATCATTGTGTCACTTCATCTAGCTGTGAGCCTAGCGGATTACCCACGCGATACTTCGACCCAGTCATTTCATCAGTAACGAAAGTTCCGACATCAAATTGGAGTGAAAAGTCATAATCTTCATCTGCAACGCCGATGGACTGTATCGAGCACTTGATTTCGCGGACTAAATACTGACGATACTCGTTCGTCTCAGCATTCTTGCGGTAGCGCCAAATCCGGGTATGGGTTTTATGAGGAAAGCCATTGGCATCAGGATCCATAAGCTCAGTCCTCCAAACGGGCCGCCTAAAACCAGACAACTGCGGATTGGCATCGCCTACTATTGCGACCTCAATCGAGCTCAGATAGATAAAGTCTTCATGCTTTTGGAATGAAAGCGCGTAGGAGTAGCCCGCGCCACTACTGAATTCTTCGAGCCTTTTGAAAAAAGTAAACGTATAGCCCGACTCGACCTCCTCAAGGGTTCCAGATTCGATCAAGAAAGGCGCAAACTCGCTCAAGCTCTTCCAGCCAGCCGGACGAACCGGATCTTTGAGTGAACTCAAACCACTCGGCAGCATCCCTAACAAATGAATCAAATTAAAATGCGATGACACATGATCCGGCGTCCGAATATACGCAGATGGCCTTCCGGGATAGTAATCCACCAGTACCCCGTCTGAGGACAAAAGGCGCTGCCTTTCAACGGTGATACCGTGATTCTTTTCAATGCTTCGGAGATGGAATGCCTTCGCATTCCAGACTACTTTCTGAGAGGCCCTGAATGTGTTTAATTCCAAGAGCTTGCCAGAATCCGTCACTGGGACTGGAACATCACAATCGTTTCTGTAAGCGATAAAATCAGCCCCGGGACTGCTCACTCTCTCATATTTGGCTTCAAGACACCACTCATCGTTCGTCAGGCCATGAGTGAGCGAATCAAAAGGGTCAGCCTGTGCGTCCATCAGATTGATCGCTAGAAATGGACTCGCGTCCAACCACGATACCAAGCCTAGAATTAAACTGATCACTGGACCTGTGCGCTTCATATCAAGACCCGACAACTTACGTATGAGCTCTAGCGACGACGCGTTAGCGGCGTTGTCCAGTGGCGCCTACTGGTTCGCTCCTTGGGCCTAAGAGTTTTTCGAGTACAGATAGCCTCCTATCCAACTCCGAGATTTCCTGCTTCAATTTCTCATTCTCGATTCGTAGTTCCATGATTTCAGCGGGGTAATCGACCTGAAAAACACTGAGTTCTGCCCCCGGCTCTTCCTCCCATTTGATATCTTCTAAATTCACCGTAAAGCTCACTGTTTCCATTTTCGCTTCTTTGAACTTATCAAACCTCTGATCCGGAACCAAATCTGTCGCTCCAGATGGAAACTTCGCTTCGTCGTTCCCGTTAAGGGACAGCACGAGCAACAGAGCAGCGAAGGTTGTTATGGTACGGATATTCATTTTTTACAGCGTACAGTATTAAAAAAGGTCACTCATCAATAACCTACGAACACGGTTGGCACGACAGCAAAGCTGCGCTGCAAACACCTGGTTCGTAGTTTTCCACGTTTCTAGTGAACGGGTCGATCGATAGCAACCAAAGACTCATCTAAAAACAACTAGTCTTTTCCCATTTCACCCCTCCAGAAAAGAATCATCGTCAACCTACGGCATAGCAGGCATGCCCCGTCTCCTCTGCGATTGGGGCTTCATGGATCTTGGGGCTACGTTGCTCTACGCACAAGCCGCCCGCACAAGACGCCGAGGCATGCCGAATTCCACTTTGAGGGAGACCGGACCATCATTTTCCAACCGCTGCAGCGTTGTAGGAATTACCCTGTCAGTAATCATTCTGTTCCCCAAAGCACCGTTGTAAGCATCATTCTGCCTAAAATGATTCTGCCTAAATCTACGGTGTTGTAAAAATTATCCTGACCTGTCCTGAGCTTGCCCGCGGTGAGCCTGCCGAATCCGTCGAAGGGCCATAAATCATTCCGAGCTGTCGCACGGCTCAAGCAGTGCGACTACGACTGGCAGCGACCTCAGCCTTCCTTGATCAGATACGGCCCCCAGCCTTTCTCGAAGAACTCGCGTTTCACTTCAGAGGCGCGGTCCACCGAAATCGTGCGGATACCGATGCCGTCCGCTCCGCGGCCGACGACAATCTTCTCCTCCTTGTCCTTGTCCTGCTCGAGCACGAAACGGTACTCGCTGAGGTCCATGTTCTTGGCTTCGGGGCAATCCCTGCCCGCCTCCGAGCAAATCGCACGGGCACCGCGACTGCCGCCGCCATTGGCGATGTAGAAATCCAGGGCGGAAAGCACCGCCTCCGAGACCCAGGTCATTTGGTGCCAGCGGAAAGCGGAGCCGACCATGGACGCGGAGTTGACCTTCAGGCCTTTTGCTTCGACCTGCTTGCGCAAGTCAATGGCTGCCTCCAAGGCGGTGTTCACACTGCCCGCATCACAAATAATGCCGGCATAATCACTCATGCGCGCCTGCACCTCGGCCTTCACATCCTTCGGCGCGAGACCTTCGTCGGACTGGACAAAGCTGTCTGCATCCTGGAGTGCCCCCCGCAGCGCGGCATCGATGAATCCCGAATCCGCGATAGCGCGCTCCCGCACCAAACGGTCGCGCTTGATCGCGATAGCGACACGCTTCCCGAATACCTGGCCGGAATTAAGTGCAGCCCCGCCCGGACGGGTCACCCCGTGACTGCCGGCAGCTTCACCGATCGCGTAACAGCCATCGAGATTGGTCTTACCCCAGTCATCAATCAGGATGCCGCCGTTCATATGCTGGTTGTTCATGGCAAAT
The DNA here is from genome assembly GCF_027257905.1 of Coraliomargarita parva. Taxonomy (NCBI): domain Bacteria; kingdom Pseudomonadati; phylum Verrucomicrobiota; class Opitutia; order Puniceicoccales; family Coraliomargaritaceae; genus Coraliomargarita; species Coraliomargarita parva. Next base: position 376,678 of record NZ_JAPZEI010000003.1, on the reverse strand, counting down.
TCCAGCGGCTCGGTCGTCAGGTCGCTACCATGCATCTTGTAGAGTTCGATCGCCAGCGGATTCATCCGGCGCAGGCGATCGATCGGCAGATCCTGCAAGGCTTCGTTGTTCTCCAGATAGGCCCGCACGTCCGGATCCAGGTCCTCCAGCGAGAAGGCCTCGCCTTCATTGACCGGCTCGGGATTGCGAAGAAAGTCCAGGTAAACCTTACGGCCCGCCTGCTGCTCCCTGAATACTGCCAGGTCAAAGAGACTGGACCCGTAATTCAACATCCGGGTGGAGTGGAACGGCCACTGGTAGCCCTTGCGGAAGGTGTTCGACACCATTTCGCGGGTCGTGCGGTAGTAGTCCCGGAGGAAGTGTATCTCGTTGCCGTCCGCATCCACCGAGTAAACGCGCGGCATGACTTGCACATAAGTACCGGAGAGGTTCCACGGAAACTTGGTGCGCGGCGTCCCTATCCCAAACTGGCTCTCTGTCAGGTTGCACAGTTCAACGCCAGCTTCCAGAGCCAAACCGAGACCACCGTAGCAATGATGTGGATACACGCTGTCACGGTAGAGTTCTCCGGGACCGCCAGTTGCGATCACCAGGTCGGAACAATGGATAAAGATCAGGCCATAGGCATTGCGTTCCTCTTCGCGGTGGAGTGCGATCACTCCAGCCACGCGTTCCTTGCCGTCGACGGTTTCCTTGACGATACGAATGCCGCTCACACTCGGAAGGATACGGACACCGAGGGTCAAGGCTTCCTCAAAGAGAACCTTGACCATAAGCTTTGACGTGCGTGGGCCACAGCTCGTCGCACGTCCGGCTTCGTCGTGGTCGGTCTGGTAGCGAAGGATCGCACCGTAGTCGTCATGCGGCAAAGGCAGGCCCATGAACTGCAGGCCGCCGATCGCGTCGATCGAGCCGACGGCTTCGACATAAGCGGTGGAGAAATTCATCGCCCCGCCCCCGCAAAGGCCTTCGGCGTACTTGATAAAGTTGTCGCCCTTGTAGTCCGTACTGGCGGTGTACAGGGTCTGCTTGTCGGAGCCCGAGCATGCGGAGGTGCCGGCATAAAGCCCGGTGCTGGCCACAAGAACATCGACGCCACGGCGGTGCAGTTCGACCACCGCACGCATACCGGCGGCTCCGCTGCCCAAGACGAGGGCCTCACATTGATAGACCGGCACGGTGACACCGTCGATATCCACGGTGCTTTCCGAGGGTGCTTCGCCGCGCACGGCGGGCATCTCAAATCGAGTCAGTTTATCCAGGATGTCCTGGGGTACGGTTTCGAATTTTTCGTCAGTCTGCATAGTTCAAGTAGGTTGTGAGTTGAGGTATGTATTTAAGAAAACCAAATCAGCATCGAAACAGTCATGAGTGCGGCACCGCCGAAACGCAGCCCCCGTGTGCGCGGGGTTATTTTTTCACGGGCCCCAGCCAGCAGATACGCGGCGGGTGTGGCCAGCAAAACGCTCCAAAGTCCACGTGTGCTGTAGGCGATGTTCATCGTCGCCACCTGCTGGTAGTTGGCCAAGGCATAGTTGAAGATAAGCGCTTGGAGCGCCATCCCTAATCCAGCCAGAATGGCCCACTTCCAGGCAACAGGCGTCAGTTTCTTGAGTGGTTGATTAAAAAAAGGAATCAGCGCGAGTGACAGAATCGCATTCACCGCCACAGCAATAAAGAGGAACGAGCCGACTCCATACTCGAGGCTAAAATTGCCAACCATGACATCGTAGCCGCCGAAAAAGCAGGCGCTGAGTAAAGAGAGGCAAATGGCCAGTGCATTTCCGCTGAGCAACTTATCGGAAAAACCGAGCATGGCGACAGCCACCATCACAGCCGAGGCTACCAGCATTAATTTTGAGCTGGGTGCCTCCGTCCCGAGCGCCAAGCCAATCAGGACAACAAACATAACCTTCGTTCCCATGATCGGAGTTTGCACACTCACATCCCCCACCCGGATCGAAGCAAAGGTGAACAATTGCCCGAGAAAAAACAGGCCTCCGCAGATCATCGGCAAGTGTATCTGCTTGAGTGAGAAACCAGACCAATCGCCAAGCAGATAACATCCGAAAACAGCCACAAAGAGCAGATTCGCAACAAAGGCCACACGCATCACTCCCGCGCCTTCCGCTAAAGCGCGTTTCGAGAGAATCGCGGCGATGGCATAGCCGAGCGCAGCGATCAATCCGTATGTTAGCGAGACAGCCATATTTTCGTTTAAAAATAAATTTCATTGCATTTTTTTCTCAGATTGCAATTAATAAAGCGAAACCATGAAAAACTCCGACCTTACCCTCGACTTCTCAATCGTGCGCGAACTACGTAAGCGTGCGGGGATGACGCTGGAAGATGTTTCCCAGAAATCGAACATATCGATCGCCGGACTCTCGAAGCTTGAACGCAACCAGAACATGGTCGAGCTCGACACCTTGTACCGGCTGGCCCGCGTCTTCGGCCTGTCCGCCACCGATCTGTTGAATCTGGCCGAATCCTGCTCGGCCCACGCTAAGAAAGCAGAGTGCTACACCTCTGGACCCTTCGACTTCGAACGGGTCAATTTCAAGGGCATTGATTGTTTCTATGCCAAGGCCAAGGCCGGCGAACAGCTCAAAAAACCCGAAGCCCACGGCGATGAATTTGAAATCTGCTGGGTACGCAAAGGCAGCATCACGATTACCCTGCCCCGCGAACAGCACACATTGACCCCCGGTCAGGCACTCAAATTCGATGCCGCCCTGGAGCACAGCTACGAGATCCTCGAGGACAGTGAAATGGTGATCCTCCACTTGGAAAAAACCCACCGCTTTTAAGAGACGACATGCTACAAACAGGACTCACCTCGATTACATTCCGACAACTTTCGGTCGACGAAATCATCGAACTGGCAGCCAAGGCCGAACTTAACGGTATCGAATGGGGCAGCGATGTCCACGTCCCACAGGGCGAACTCGAACTGGCCGCCGAAGTCAGAGCCAAGACCGAAGCCGCCGGCCTCACCGTGTGTTCCTACGGTTCCTACTACCGCTGCACGGAAGCGTCTGGTGAAATGACTGACTTTCTGGAAACCGCGCAAGCACTCGGCGCTCCGGCAATCCGCGTCTGGGCAGGCGACAAAGGTTCAGAAGATGCGGATCAAGCTTACCGCGACGAAGTCGCCGAGCGTCTCCGCCGCATGGTGCATGCTGCCAAGGAGCTGGATATCACCATCGCACTCGAATACCATGGCGGTACTTTAACGGACACACAAGCATCCGCTCATCAGCTCTTAAAGGAAGTCGGCTTGCCCGAGCTCAAGCTCTACTGGCAACCCCGCACCTGCGGCACCTTCGAAGGCGACATTCCCGAACTCAAAGCCGCACTGCCGCACATGAGCCACGTGCACTGTTTCCACTGGGGGGCCAATGGCTGGCAGGATCGCCATGCGCTGGCTGATGGTATCGCCCCCTGGACCGAATACCTAAAGCTGATCCGTCAAGCCGAAGGCGACCGCTACATCATCTTTGAATTCGTCAAGGACGACCAACCGGAGCAGCTCCTCGAAGATGCGAAAGTGCTCAAGCAGCTCATTTCAGAATCAAACTGATAACCGAATAACTGAAAACAGGAGAACTGAAAATCGTGAACGATTTATCCCGCTTAGCAATCCACACAATGACCACAAAGCCGTGGGACCTCCCCACCGCTTGCGCCAAGTATTCCGCTGCCGGTGTACCCGGTGTCGGCCTCTGGCGTCAATGGCTGGACGGGCGTCCGCTCGCCGAGTCCAAAAAGATGCTCGACGACCATGGCCTCAAGGCCGTCTCACTCGTGCGCAGCGGCTTTTACCCGTATCTCAGTGTAGCTGAAAAGCAGGCCGCCTATGACGACAACATCAAGGCCCTCGACGAAGCCGCTGCAGTGGGCGCACCGCAAGTCGTGCTCGTCTGCGGGGCCAAACCGGAACTGGACATCACGGAGAACCGCAAGCAGATCACCGCAGGCATCGCTTCGCTGATCGACCATGCCAGCAAGGTCGGCGTCAAACTTTCCATCGAACCGCTCCACCCGATGTATGCCGATTGCCGCAGCGCCGTGAACACCATCGGCCAGTGTAACGATATGATCGACCAGCTAGGCGACGAATGGGTCGGCATCGCGGCCGACGTTTACCACATCTGGTGGGATCCCTGCCTCGAGCAGGAAATCAAACGCGCCGGAAAGCGCATCATCGGCTTCCACGTCTGCGACTGGATGACTCCGACCGCCGACATGCTCAATGATCGCGGCCTGATGGGCGAAGGCTGCATCGACAACCGCGGCATCCGCAAGCTCGTTGAAACCACCGGATTCGACGGCCCGATCGAAGTCGAGGTCTTCTCCACCCGCCACTGGGCCACGGATCAGGACGAGTATCTCGAAAAGATCATCAAAGCCTACAAGGAGCACGTTTAAACAACCACAGATTCACGCTGATTTTGGTTTAAACATATCCGTGTCCATCCGTGTTCATCTGCGGTTCAAATGATTTCCCAACTAAACAAGGAACCAGCCAACTGAAAACTGGTTAACCGAAAACCGAACAACTCCAATATATACTATGAAAATCCACAGAATCGGTATCATCATGAACGGTGTGACCGGGCGCATGGGCACCAACCAGCACCTGCTCCGCTCCATCGACGCAATCATTAAGCAAGGCGGCGTCAAAGTCAGCCCGACCGAAGTCATCATGCCCGACCCTATCCTGGTCGGCCGTAACGAGGTCAAGCTGAAGGCACTGATCGAGCAAACCAGCGTGACCAAATACACGACTGATCTCGACAGCGTCATGACAGATCCGGACTACCCGATCTACTTCGACGCGCAAAGCACGCTGCGCCGCTTTGATGCGGTCAAGCAAGCGGCCGCCGCCGGTAAGCACGTTTACTGCGAAAAGCCGACCGCGATCAAGACCGAGGATGCCTACAAGCTCTATGAAATCTGCCGTGACGCCGGCGTTAAAAACGGCGTGGTGCAGGACAAGCTCTGGCTGCCGGGCATGGTCAAGTTCAAGCGTCTGGTCGAAAACGACTTCTTCGGCGACATCATGTCGGTCCGCGGCGAGTTCGGCTACTGGGTCTTCGAAGGCCACACCGTCCCGCCGCAACGCCCGTCCTGGAACTACCGCAAGGAAGACGGCGGCGGCATGATCGTCGACATGCTTTGCCACTGGCGCTACGTCATCGACAATCTCTTCGGTGCGGTGAAGAGCGTCAGCTGCCTGGCTGCAACGCACATCCCCGAGCGGATCGATGAAGAAGGTAAGCCCTACAAGTGCACCGCCGACGACTCGGCCTACTCCACATTCGAATTGGAGAACGGTGTGATCTGCCACTTCAACTCTTCCTGGAACGTGCGCGTGCGCCGCGACGACCTGCTCACCATGCAAGTCGACGGCACCAAGGGTTCCGCCATCGTCGGCCTCCGCGATGTATGGATCCAGCACTACGGCAACACACCGCGCCCGGTCTGGAATCCGGATATCAAGCAACCCATCGACTTCTTCGACGGCTGGCAGAAGGTTCCGGAACAGGAAACCTACGACAACGCCTTCAAGATCCAGTGGGAACTCTTCCTCCGCCACGTCGTGCTCGACGAACCGTTCCGCTGGAACCTCCTCGAAGGTGCCAAGGGCGTGCAGCTCGCCGAATACGGCATCAAGAGCTCCGACGAACGCAAGTGGCTCGATCTACCGGAACTGAAGGCCTAGTTTAATTAGCCGCGAAAAGGCGCAAAATTCACAAAACACGACCGTATCAGTTCTGTGTCTTTTGCGCCTCTTTGCGGCCAAACCTTTAAACTTATGACAACTGCAAACAAACCTGTCGCACTCGTCACCGGCGGTTCCCGGGGTATCGGCTTCGGCTGCGCCTCCGAGCTGGCCAAACTGGGCTTCGACATCGCCATCAACGGCATGCGCGACGAGTCCGCAGTCAGCGAAGCGATCGAAGCACTCAAGGCCCTGGGCGCGGATGTGCTCTACTGCCAGGGTGACATCGGTTCCGCCGACGCACGTGCCGCCATGCTCGACAAGATCAAGGGGCACTACGGCAAGCTCAACGTATTGGTGAACAACGCCGGTGTGGCGCCCAAGGAACGCAAGGACATCCTTGAAGCCACCGAGGAAAGTTTCGACTACGTGGTCGGCACCAATGTGAAGGGACCTTACTTCCTCTCACAAGCGGCCGCCAACTGGATGATCGAACAGAAGGCATCCGCACCGGACGACTTCTTTGCCATCATCAACGTCGGCTCCATCTCGGCCACCGTTGTCTCCGTCAACCGCGGCGAATACTGCATCTCCAAGGCAGGCATCGCCATGATGAGCCAGCTCTTCGCCGCCCGCCTCGGCGAGTTCGGCATTCCGGTGTATGAAATCCGTCCCGGTGTGATCAAGACCGACATGACCAGCGGCGTGACCGCGAAGTACGACGCCCTCATCGAAGACGGCCTCTGCGTGACCAAGCGCTGGGGCTTCCCCGAGGACATAGGCAAGGCAGTCGGCTCTCTGGCAACCGCCAAGTTCGCCTACTCCACCGGGCAAGTCATCATGGTCGACGGAGGCCTGACAATGACACGACTCTAAGCACATACGCTTCACGACAAAACGCCGCTCAACCGAGCGGCGTTTTTTATTGGCTGATAAGCGATTCGCGGGAAGAAGCGGCATGAGGCCGGTATCTTCGGACTGCACCCCCTCCACCGCTTTTGCAGCCCCCTGCCTTCAACGAAGAGAAGAGCTAGGATTGCCTCGAGCAGCTGTATGGAGATGTAAGAAAAGTTCCTCCTCTTTTCAAGGGGAGGTGTCCCGGCTTGTCCGGGACGGAGGGGTTCCAGCGCGCCATGACTCAATTTCTAAGACCGCCTCACAGAATTGCCATTGCCCCGGCCTCCAGATTTCTGCTTGGATACAGCGGCCCATGGACTTGCAAACAAAAATCCAAGACCTGCTGAACGAGCTCGTCGCCTCCACACAAGAACACGGCCTACAAGTCGTCGTCTACCACAAGGGGGCATGCGTCGTGGATGCCTTTGCCGGCTATATGGAAGCGGGCCACAAGTCCCCGGTCACCAGTGAAACACTTTTCCCGGTCTTCTCCTGCAGCAAGGGCATCACCAGCACGATACTGCACCGCTTGGCTGAACGCGGCTTGGTGGACTACGAAACGCCAATCGCAGAATACTGGCCGGGTTTTTCAGCCAACGGTAAAGGTAACATCCGCGTGCGCCACGCCCTCACCCACACCGCCGGACTCTGGGCCATGCCTGAGACGGCCGATCTCAAGATGGCGGCCGACTGGGATGCCGCCTGCGACTACATCGCGGGGATGCCCGCCAAGCATGCGCCTGGTGAGCGCACCGAATACCATGCCATCACTTTCGGTTGGCTCGTCGGCAATATTGCCTGCCTCGTATCCGGACTCAGCTTTCGCGAGCTCGTGGCCAAGGAAATCTGCGAGCCACTCGACATTCGTAACCTCTATATCGGCATGCCGGAGTCCGAGCGTCCCCGTGTCGCCACCTTGTATGAGGACATCCACGAAGATGCATTCGACCCGCCCCACGACGCGCAACTGGAAGCGATCCCGATGTACGTCCGGCCGCTCCACGCAATGATGAACCGCCCGGAGATGCAGGCCGCCTCAATTCCGGCCACTTCCGGCGTCATGACGGCCAAAGCCCTGGCAAAGCACTACGCCAGCCTCTTGCCTGGAGGCGTGGACGGCGTGCAACTACTGCCGGACTCGCGGATCAAGCTCGCCACCGAGCGCCCCGACTTCCCCCATCTTATTGGGATCCCTGCCCCCTTCAGCTTGGGCTATGGCACCCGTGAGGAATGGAATCAACCCGGCAAAGCCCGGACCTTCAGCCACGGCGGCTATGGCGGCTCCCTCGGCATGGCGGATCCAAACCGGAAACTCGCCGTCGCGCTCACCAAGAACTACCTGAATCGTGGCGACAATAGTGAGCGGATCCTCTCGCTGATCCGGAATCATTTTTCCTAATCGACTGATCAGCAGCTCGGCTTTCGCTGCAATATATATTGTATATTCTTACGATTAAGAGCATATATCCAGCAAGATGTCCGAATCGATTGTCTCCAAACTGCGTCCCAGTAAGGCACAACTAAAGAAAATCCCCAAGGAACATGCCATCAGGGACCATCTACGGGAACAGATACTCCAAACAAGACTCCAAGCTGGTGCGGCGCTTCCGTCGATGCAGGAGATCGCCCAGCTCTGGGAGTCCAACTACTTCACGATACACCGAGCGCTCACGCCACTGGTGAAGGAAGGCTTACTTGTTCGCCATAAAGGCGTCGGCACTTTTGTCGCCGACGCCAAGCCGAAGCTCGAAACAGTGGGTATTTATTATGGCAGCGACATTATATCAGACCCTCGGCACGGATATGCCATCCAACTCCACCGCTTGCTCTATCAGGAATTAAAACGTAAGGGGCTCAAGATCCACACTTGGCTCGAGCCACGCGAAATGGAAGAAGCGCAGTCAGAAATACTGCCTGAAGTCAAACAGGCGGCGGAGCTCCAGAAAATACAGGCACTGGTGACCATCATGACCACCACCGAAGTGAATAAACAGATGCAGAGCCTGCCCCTCCCCGTAGTACAATTCAGCAGTGCGCCGAAATCACAGAATGTCTATTTCCCGGTGCGGGAGTTCCTGACTTTAGCACTGCAACGTGCCAGCGAGAAAGGCTACCAAACAATAGGTTTCATTACATCTCCCTCACTCCTGCTGACCTACATTCGTAAACACAACCGGTCTGAAGCAGCCTCATTCTCGATTGTTCAAAAGTTGTGCGCGAAAGCCGGTTTGGAAACACGTCCAAGCTGGTACCACTCAATCGACAGTGGAAAGCTGTCACAAGAGGAGGAAAAGCTTCAGATACTGGATGCCTATCGTAAACTACAAGGGAAAGGCAAACAAAAGCCCGATGTCGTGCTCATCTTCCCGGACAACAACTTGGTGACACTGCAAACGGCTCTCGAGGAGAGACAAGAGAACTGCCATCCCGAACTAAAAATTATTAGTCACCGGAACGATCCACTGGCCTTTCCCATGCCACAAGGCCCATACTACATTGCAACCTCCCTAAAATCCGTAGCCGAGGGCCTGGTTAAACAGGTGGTCGATGCCTCCGAAGGTCGCCCCTGCCCAAGTATTCCCGCGGATCTAACCGAATTCGAAGCAATCTCCCCACTCAAGGCCTGACATACACTCTGCATACAGTGAAGGCGCCGTTGACCATATATAAGGTATATATTTTTAAGTTTACTATGTTCACCTCCCCGGCTTCTACCTTGATCCTGGCATCACTATTAGCGGCATTGTCATTACTCGCCCCTCAAGCTGGCAGGGCTGAAGCCACGAATCAGGGGATCGGCATAAGCTACGCACTGCCTGTAGACGGCAAGTTCCCCAGAACCTATCTCGTCACACTCGCGATCACGGCTCCCGACAATCCGGACTGGATCGTGAGCACCTTTGTCGCCGGACAGGTACGTACGGTGACAGCGGAAAACCAAGGACAGTTCACGGAAAACTGGGACGGCCTGGACGACAACCATATGCCGGTGCCTCCGGGCGATTATGGAGTCAAAGGCATCTACACGCCGGCCTATTATTGGGAAGTCGATGAGGAATGGCACGCCATCACAGCAAAGTTTGCAGGTGGCGTGTCTCCCTGGTTGCCGGACCCTGAGAATCCGGAGCACTGGAAGCAACCGCTCTTGTTTAAAGGCGATCCGGTGGGACAACCTTTGCGGGATGTAGATGTCGGGCCGAATGGGGTTGCCGTCTTTTACTACCAATATCTGGAAAACGGGCTGAACGCTCCCATGTTCGATTTGAATAAGCCGCTCGGCTACGAGCAGTTCATCGACTCGTTCAACTCCGGAGGTGCCGCCGGCGGCTGGTCGGTTGCGACGGACGGAGAATCCGTCTGGGCTGCCGGCGAGGAAGGCGGTCCCCGCTTTATTTATCGCACCGACCAGAAGCCATTTGGTAACGGCAACGGCGCCTATCGAAAGAATGTCACGATCAACCGGGGCAAGGTCACCTCGATGGACACGTGGAAGGATCCGGCAAGCGGGCAAAGCTACCTCTACGTGGCCGAACGTGGTAAATTCGACATCGCTCCCCCGAAGAACCGCTATCACAAATACGGGAAGTTTACTGAAAGTACGGAAGAGTTCATCAACGACATCACAGTCTATGCGGGTGCGGACGGAGAGCGACTGAGCCGGATTAAAATAGAAAAGCCGCAGAGCATTATCGTCCATGAACAGCAGCTCTACTGCCTGAGCGACATGGACGGCCGGTGGATCCTCAAGCAGATAACACTAGACCATGGCCTGCCCCTTGGCGAATGGGAAACGACCTTCGACCTCCCGAAAACAATCACTCCCTGCGACATGGAAATCGACTCCAAGGGCCGATTCTACTTCAGCGACAGTGAAGCCAACAAGGTCTACCAACTCAACGCCAAGGGGAAAATCCTGCGTACACTCGGCCGCCTCGATGCGCAGGAGCCGGGCAGCTACGACCCGCTCAGCTTTATGTCACCGGGTAAACTGGCAACCTGGGTCGATTCCGAAGGCAAGGACCGCCTGATCATCACCGAATACGAAGGGCCCAACCGTGTCTCCGAATGGGCCCCAGACAAAGGTACGCTGATCCAGGAATATCCGAGCTACCAGACCAAGGTGAACAATGGCTACGCCGTCGACCCAGCCGATCCGAACAGGATCTACTTGCCGACCCACGGCAACTGGCTCACCGCCTACCATGTCGATTACGACACACACACCTGGACCGTTGAAGCCGTCTGGCCCGATGTGCATGCCGGTCAGCACGGCGACATCGACAAGCCTGTCGCGATCCGGGCCAACCATGACACTCTCTACATCGCAGGCGGCCGCAAGGGCATCGTCTACCGACTGGACGAGAAGGAAAACCGGTTTTATAAGTCAGCCGGTATCCTCAGAGAGGGGAGAACATACAAGCTCTGGAACGATGCCAACGGAAACGGTGCCATCGACGAATCCGAACTCCGCGCAACGAATGAGGTGGATGGTTGGATCCTCACCTATCACGGACAACGCTTTATCGAGGATCTGTCCTACCTGTCTCCGGCACAGCATGGAAAAAGTGTCTGGCGCCTGCCGGTCGACCACTTCGACTCACACGGCAATCCCGTCTACACCGAATTCCAGAAGGTGGTCACCGACCCGGTCTTCGAGGCACGCGAAGCCGGCAAAGTCAGCGCCCTCTACGGAGGCAATGAGCTCGCCGAAACCTACAGCAGCGACTGGATGATGGCCGACGGTTCGGTCGAGGATGGCTTCTACGTACACGCCCGGGGAGGCAAGAATTTCACCGCCAATTTCGGCGCCCAGTACAAGATCACCCGCTATGTACCCGATGGTGACGGCAACTACGTCATGAAGTGGCGCGTGGGACGTTCCAACCTGATGCAACCCGAACACCATAAGGGGGATATCATCGGCGGAAGCCGCCTCTTCAAACCGATCAATGGTATACTCACACTGATCGATCAGTCGCGCAGTGGACTCTACCTCTACACCGACGACGGGATGTATCTGGATACCGTATTTCCGTCCGAAAAAATCAACAAGGAGGTCGGCGTCTACCGCCAGCCGGGGGAATTTTTTGCAGGCAGCATGTTTGCCAACGAAACAAATGGGACAATCTACTACGCAGCCGGAAAGTATACACCCTTCCTCTACGAGATGGAAAACTGGAGCCTAGAGTCCAATCCTGTTCGCGCACTCGAGGCCCTGACCAAGCACATCCAGTTGAAAGCCACGCAGATCGCCGACCCACTGCCAATTGCTGTCACATTACGCGGCGGTGCGGGCAAAACGAACATTGCACCTTTCGCACCTGCAGTCGGTGGGGCCGCACTCGATGGCTCCTTGTTGGGATGGGAATCGGTCTCCCCCGTCAGCTACGAAACCGGTGAGGATCAAGGCGTCGAAGTTCGCTGCCTCTTCGACCCAGAGCATCTTTATCTGCGCTGGCACGTGCGCACGGGTGGAACATTTGAACTCAAACCCACTCCCCCGCTCGAGCGTATTTTCACCCATGATCAGGAAACTGACACGGTTAGCTTTTACATCCAGGGCGATGAAAACGCCGCAGCCGATTCGAATGCAGACGGCCGTCCTGGCGATGTTCGTATGGTTTTTGGCCTATTTGAACAGGATGGCCAGCCCACCCCGGTCATCCTCGGGATGTATCCGAAACTTAATTATGATCGTGCCGAAACTCAAACCTACCGCACTCCGGTCGGCGAAGTAAGCTTCGAACATGTCGGACCGATTCACGAAGCCACTCTAGGAGCGGTCTTGGACGCAGATGGTAAAGGCTACGTCATCGCCGCAAAAATCCCCCGCAGCGCAATCCCTGCCATTGGCCAACCATTCTCCGGCGACTTCAGAACCATGGTCAATTTCTCCGCCAACCTCGGTGGCCATAATAAATTCTGGTGGGCCAATGCCGACGGCTCCGCGAATATCGAAACCTACGACGAACCCAGCGAGGCTCGCCTCTACCCCGGATCCTGGGCTCCCGCCAAGTTCTCCGGCCTCAGTGATGGCTACGTAATCCGACACTGGCAGAAACTGGGGCCCTTTGGCGGCTCCGGAGCCGATGCGTTTACCGACGACCCACGTCACAAGGAACCGGTTAAAAAGTTCTTCCACGCGGCCGGGTATCCGCCGGATGATGCCAAGGTTGACCTAGATGCCAGCTATACCGGCGAGCTGATTCAGGGCTATTGGCCGGAACTCGAATCGACCTCATGGGAGCCGGTCGAAATCGAACCACTCGACACCCGTGCAAGCATCGGGCGCAGCTCCCAGATCTGGTATGGTGTGACCTGGATCTACGCACCGGAAGCCGTCGAATTGGACTTCGAATTTCAGGGCCATAATATGACCTATATTCGCTGGTTCCTGAACGGGGTAAAGCTCTTCGAAGGTGATCCCGACAAGCATTACACGGCCCATAAAACACCGCGTGCCCGTCGCGTCGCCTTCACCCCCGTAACGCTCAAGCAAGGTTGGAACGAAGTCTATTTCCGTGCCTTCAACGTCGGCTACACTCCATTCAGAGTCGGCCTGAAACTCAAGGCCGACACCGACAAGCTCTGGCCCCTGAAATTTTCCAACCACCCGGCCGAATGATCCTCTGCACTGTTCCGTTCATACGACATTCCAAAGTAGCGCGAAGCTTTAACGAGTGCCCGTAAGGCAATATACTTTTATTCGAACTTCGGACTGAACCACCAATCACAACTCAACGCTCGCTGAAGCTTCGCGCTACGCAGATCCAGCACACCCCGCCCCCCCCTTCGACAAGCTCAGGACAGGTGAGTTCGGAGGCTACATGCCATTCGAACAGACTACAGGTAGAAATCGTTATCCTTAACGATCCGCGAACCGACATCCAGCTCAGATACATTTCGTAATCAATCATTTCAGTCCACACAGCAAACACCGACACGGCGCGATAAGGATATCGCGCCCTACCCAAAGACCAACCGATCAACCCCACGTATCAGCGCCAATGAGCGAACTAGGGACCTTACAAAAACTTCATGAAACCACTTTATCTCCTCAGCACAGCCCTCACCACCCTGGCCCTGACACACTCGGCACTCGCCGACAGTTCGGCCAGCGCTACGTCCAACAACCGTGAAATCGTTGCCGTCCCGACACCCGCCCCGGTGACCATTGACGGCAAAGAGAACGACTGGGACCTTTCTGCAGGTATCTGGAGTTATAACGACCCGACCCTCGTCGACAAGTATTCCGTCTGGAGCCACGTCATGTGGGACGACAAAGGCGTGTATCTGCTCATGCGTTATACCGACGACACGCCGTTGAAAAACGCTACCCGCGGCGAAGATTTTCATCAAAGCTGGCAGGCCGATGCCTTTCAGGGACGTGTCATCTTTGACCACAACACAGATGAGGAACACCAGATGCACATCAACGGCTTCCACTCATCGAGTGAGCAACGCAACTATATGATTGTGAATCATGGTGGCTTCAAAAAGAACCCACCTTACGATGCCACTGGCCCTTACCGTCAGGACCTCGAAGACGAGTATGGGATCACGATGGATGACTTTGGCGGGCAGATTGCCTTCAAGGAATGGGAGAATGGCCAAGGCTACAACCTCGAAGCCTTTTGGCCATGGGAATACGTCCGACTTTCCGGCGAACCACTTAATGCGGGCGATCGTTTTGTTCTGGGCATTGAAGCCATGTGGGGCGATCCTGAGGGCATTAAAGTGGATCACCGTCTGGTCGACAACCTGCGCAACGACGCAGTGAACCGCATTTTCTTCTTCCGCGCCAAGGAGGGTTGGGGCGAAGTCGTCCTGAGCAATGAGGGCAACCTGGCGATCACTGAAGCGCAGCAAAACCTTCAAGCAGAGCGCCTCAAGCAATTCACTAATTTCGACACTGCGGGATCGATGGAGATCGCCTACGAGCTCCCCAGCGACCGTGAAGTCACCATCGCCATCGACAATGCCGACGGGCAACGTGTACGCAACCTGTTTGGCCAATATCCCCGCTCTGCCGGCAAGAATATCGACTATTGGGACGGACTCGACGACAGCAGCAATCCGGTTCCGCCTGGAGAATATACGGCGACAATTGTGGACCATGAGCCTTTCTCGCTCAAGTTCCTCAACAGCGTCTACAACTCTTCGACCCCCCCCTGGTCGACAAGCAAGGGCTGGGTCAACTGGGGCAGTAATCACGGCCACCCTACTTCTGCAGCCAGTCGTGGTGATGTCCTACTCATCGGATTCACCGGCACCGAAGGCACTTCCGGAGTCCAACGTATCGACGAGAAAGGCATCATTCAGTGGGTCAATGTCACCGAAAGTCTCGATCTGACAATGGATGACGATTCGGTCTACCTGTTCTCCCGCGAAGCATGGACCGAGCGAGCAATGGTGCGCAAACTCGACATCAACACGGGCAAGATTACCCTTTTTGAAGACGAAAAGCGCAGTACAGAAAGTGTCATCCCACTCGCGAATTGGCGTGATGCTCCAAACAGTTCCACCATCGCTTACGCTTACGGTCAGCTCTACGTCTGCATCCCCACTCAAGGCCTTTGGATCATGCGTCCTTCGGATGGCAAGATTCTCGAACACCAAGCGCCAAGCGAACTGGTCGCGGTCGATAACCACAAGGACGAGCTCTACGGCCTATTTAAAGACGGCAGCATCCGTAAGTTGGATACGAAGGCCCAGACCACTAAAACACTCATCCAAACAAAAGGAGTCTTGGAACCTGTCCGATTTGCCCTCAGCTCCGACGGCAACCGCATTGCAATCAGTGATTCAGGCACCAACCAAGTTTTGGTCTATAATCGCAAAGGCACACAGCTCCATGCGCTAGGTGATGCCTATCAAAAAGAACATGACATGCGTCCGGCAGGGCCGTTCATCGAAACGAATTTTGTGGATCCACTCGGCCTGGACTTTGATAGCCAGGGGCGTCTCTGGATAGCCGAAGCCAACCACAGCTGCCGTCGCGTGACCAGCTGGAGCACAGCAGGCACTCTACTCAATCAATATTGGGGCTCGACCGACTACGGAGCCGTCTTTGGCTTCCCTTTTGTTGACGACTCCACGAAGTTCATTGCCCTCGGCATCGAGTTTAAACTCGACCCGAATCCGGACGTTTTCAACCGCCCGACACAGGAGCAGCCGCTTTATTTCCATCCGGACCTTGCACACAACGAACGTGGTCTGGTCTACGAATTGAACGGACATGAATACGCAGTGGTTATTTCCAAAATCAAAACGGATTACCTGACCATTGCAAAACGCGATGAGAGCGGAGTCTTCACGACCGTCGTTCAGGTCGATTATGATGATCCCAGAACCAAGAATATCGACGAGAGCCGCGTCTGGATCGACCGCAATGACAACGGCATCGAAGACGCGAACGAAATCATTGAAGGTGGTATCGACATCAAACATCACTACTGGAACAACGCCTGGATCCAGCCCGATCTGACGATCCTCACAGCGAATCAAAAGATCTTTCGCCCAACTGGTTTTACCGAAACTGGCGTCCCACTCTACGATTTTACAGATCCGGAGGAGCCGAAAAATCCGATTACCGGAATCTACAGCGGCGATAATATTCAAATCCGCAAGAATGGCAGCATTGGCACCTTTGTCATGGATAGCGCAGGCAACCTCTCTGACGGCGTGCATTATTCAACGGCCGATGGACGCCAGGGCGCTTATCCAAATCCTTATAAGCGTCATGACGCTCCAGCAGCGCAACGCGGCTTACTCATCGCCCCCTTCCGCACAGTCGGTGTAGTGGAAGACGTTCCCGGAGTCGGGAGTATAACTGCATTGGCCGGTGATCGCGGTGAATGGTTCCTGATGAGCATGGATGGTCTCTACCTCTCCTCGCTCTTGCAGGACATCAAAGGCGAGATCAGCATGGACCCGACCTTTGTCGGCCCCGAAGCCTTCGGAGGTTTCCTGTGGCGGGACGAAAAAGGACGTGTCCTCGTGCAAATCGGCCGGATCGCCTTTCGAATCATGGAGCTACATGGACTCGAGACTGTCCGGAAACAAAGCATCCAACTGAGTGCCACGACCGAAAGCATTGCCAAGGGAATCGAAATCGCCACCGCTAATAAGGAAGAGGCCTATCAGGAACCGGAGCAACTCACGATCGCAAAGGTCAATACACTCAGTCGCGTCGTCCCCTCACCATCGACCAGCATCGACAATACAATCCTAGCCGGTGCCTCGACCGCGCGGATTCAGGAAGCAGGCAATCCGTCGAACTGGTTCCGGGTGGCCATGGCTCAGGACGGCAAGAATCTCGCCATTGCTTACCAGGTCAACGACAGTAGTCCATGGAAGAACAGCGAAGGCCGTTTCAGCCATGGCTTCATTGGTGGCGACGCGGTTGATCTGAAACTGGAAGTCCCCGGACGTGGTGAAGTGCGTATTCTAGCTGCACCACTCGCCAGTGGAGAAACCGTCACCTACTGGCAGAAACACGCCGAAGCCCCGGACAACCCAACGACCTATGTGGTTTCGACCAATACCGCGAATGCCCGCCAGTTTGATATCGTCCGTCGATTGGACAAAGCTCGAATTCAATCACGGGTTGGCAACGGCAAGTATTCGGTGCTAGTCACCATTCCGCTCGACGAGATCGGGCTGAACCCCAGCGAGCTTTCCGAAGTGAAAGGTATTCCCGGCATCATCTATTCCAACAGCTCGGGCACCAATCGCACCTCACGCCTTTACTGGCATGACAAAGACACCGGAATGGTTTCCGACGTCCCGACCGAAGCCGGACTGGATGCCAAACGCTGGGGCACGATC
Organism: Coraliomargarita parva; assembly: GCF_027257905.1. Lineage (NCBI taxonomy): Bacteria > Pseudomonadati > Verrucomicrobiota > Opitutia > Puniceicoccales > Coraliomargaritaceae > Coraliomargarita > Coraliomargarita parva. Next base: position 359,223 of record NZ_JAPZEI010000003.1, on the reverse strand, counting down.
CTAATCGAACAGTAAACGCCAAAGATGAATCTCCGACAAATCATCCGACTCAGCCTGGCGCTCACATGCGCCGCCGCAGCTCTATCGACACGCGCCGCGCAGACAGAAAACCCCGCCGCTACCGCGACGCCGAAGCAGCCCTGGATCGATCGGCACAACCGAATTGTTAAGGAGACCCTTCAGAAGAAGCCGGACCTGGTCTTCCTCGGTGACTCAATCACCGACGGCTGGGACAACCATGGATTGGCCGTATGGAAGCAGCACTTCGGACAATACAACCCCGTCAATCAAGGCATCGCCGGCGACCGCACCGAGCACGTGCTCTGGCGGGTCAAAAACGGAGCGCTCGGTGGCAACATTCAGCCGAAGCTGGTCGTGCTGATGATCGGCACCAACAATAGCAATGAGCCGGAACAAATCGCCGAAGGCGTCGGTGCTATCATCGCAAAAATCCGCGAGCGTTGCCCCCAGACCAAAGTCCTCCTACTGGACATCTTCCCACGCGGTGAATCGCCCGACAACCGGGGGCGCATTCGCAACGATGCGGTCAATGCCTTGCTCCCACGCTACGCGAATGACCAGACCGTGTTCTGGTTGCCGATCGGCCATCAGTTTCTTGAGCCTGATGGCACACTAAGCAAAGCAATCATGCCGGACTACCTGCATCCCCGCAAAGCGGGCTACGAAATCTGGGCCAAGGCCATCGATAGCATGGTGGCACAGCTGATGAACGAATAGATTCGTGAAAACCTTTCTCAATCCCATCATTCCAGGCTTTCATCCGGACCCCAGCATTTGCCGTGTTGGCAGTGACTACTATCTGGCCACGAGTTCGTTCGAGTATTTCCCCGGAGTTCCCATTTTCCACTCCCGGGATCTAATCCACTGGAAAAAGATCGGCCATGCCTTAACCCGCGACTCCCAGCTGGACCTGAGGGATGCCGGAGACTCCGGCGGCATCTACGCCCCGACGCTACGGTATCACAATGGCATCTTCTACATGGTCACAACCCATGTGTATGCCAAAGGGAACTTTTACGTCACCGCCAAAGATCCCGCCGGTCCATGGTCAGAACCGATATACCTGAATCAAGGCGGTATCGACCCTTCTTTTCTTTTTGATGAGGACGGTAAAGTGTATCTGACCACGAGTCAGAATATGCAGTCGGAAATCGATCTCGCCACAGGTGAACTGCTCACAGAACCACGCCAAATCTGGGCAGGCTCCGGTGGCAATGATTTGGAGGCCCCCCACCTCTATAAAATCAACGGCTGGTATTATCTCCTCTGCGCAGAGGGCGGGACGCACCACGGCCATATGATCACAATCGCCCGTAGCCGCTCGCCATGGGGTCCTTTTGAAAGCTGCCCAAACAACCCGATCCTGACGAATCGTCACCGTGCCGGACACGATGTGCAAGCAACCGGACATGGCGATCTGTTTCAGGCACATGACGGTAGTTGGTGGATCGTTTGCTTGGCGATTCGAACGGGTAAAACTCACTTTCCAAAAACACATCATTTGGGACGTGAAACCTTCCTCGCCCCTGTGACATGGGATGCAGACGGTTGGCCCATCATCAATCACTCCGGAACTTTGGATATCGAAACGGAGGCGCCGCGCTTACCCCACCAACCATTCCCCGAAGAATCCCCAACTGACAACTTCGATGCACCAACTCTATCTCCGGAATGGGTGCACCTGAGAAATCCCAAACCGGAACATTACTCCCTCAATGAGCGCCCGGGTTGGCTCCGCCTCAAAGCAGACGCAAACAGTTCCAGAAAACAACAACCGACCACCTGCCTCTTGCGTCGACAAACAGATTTCGAATGTACCGCGAGCACCTTGTTGGATTTCAAGCCTACAGAAGAGGGACAGGAAGCTGGGATGCTTGTCTGGATGAACTCTCGTTTCCACTACCGCTGCTTTCTGAGTATTCGTTCCGGAAGGTTACATGCCTCACTTCTCAAACAAATCGGCGACATCACACATCTGGCAAATTCCGTAGAAGTAGATACTTTGTCTGGCCCCTACACATTAAAAGTGGAAGCCAATTCAGAATCGTATGCGTTTTCAATAGAAACTTCAAACTGTCAGAAAATCGATCTGGGCACAGGCTTGGTGCGTCTACTGACCACAGAAGTTGCCGGTGGCTTTACAGGTATGATGCTGGGGATCTATGCGAACTCATGCGCCTCACCAACCACCGCTGATTTTGATTACTTTATCTACAACTCTTAGAGTGTACAGAAGTGGAACAGGTCTAACCTGCAGAACCTCTCTGGATGCGTCATGATTCACAGAAAACTCCCGACAGTTTTACAGGTAACTGTGCAAAGGCCATTCAAGATCACATTCTTCCTGTAGGACGACCTTCTCACGTTTGGGCGAACGATTGAGCTTTTGGTAAACAATCTTCTCAATCCCGCCGGAAATATTCGGAGGACGTAAATAGATGCGCTCGATCGAATAGACTTGGTCGGGCACATGGGGCACATTGATGCTATTGTTTCCAAACAAAACCCGGTGGTCTCGGAAGAACAAACGCGAAGCTTCAGGGTTTAGAAAACAGAATTCGGCAGTGCTGTGCTCATCCAGTAAGGCGATGCCGATCGTTTCTGAAGCACTGCTAGCCTGCCGTAAAATGGCCGACCCCGCATCCACCGTCCATCTTCGCATTTCACACTCAAAACCCGCGGCCCTGGCTTTGGCGATAAAATAGGTTTCACGCCCACGCGCGTAATCGCTCGCGATCGGCACGATAATCCGCTGAATCCTGTGGTGTTGTTTCCAGAATTGAAAAACCGCTTCATATGCTTTGTCCGGGTAGAGAAGGACATCTGGAGCCAGCACTTGAGGATCCGCAACATGCCGAAGGATAAACTGTGGAATACCACGATCCTGCAGAATTTGAATCGTGTTCTTATTGTGCGGGAAGGGATAGAGCCAAAGCGTGAAATCCATACGCTGACGCGCGAGTTGATCGACAAAATCATCCGCAAGATCCCCCACTTCTGAATACCAAATGGATTGGAGGACAATGTTCTGACGCCACAACTGCTCAGCCAGGATCGGAGGCATCATTTTATGCAAATGTGAGTAACGCAGCGCAAAAGCCCAAAGAGGCAATCCGATCACCCCTCGAATGTGATGCTTCGCCCACATATCGAGTCCAGGAATGCGACTATGAGAACCTCGCTGCGTGACCAAAAGCCCCTCGTCCACCAAAGCGCGAACTGCGAGATTCGCCGAACGCAAAGACACTCCAAAGAATGAAGCGATCTCCCGCGTGGGGTAAAAGAGCAAACTTTTCTCTTCTCGATGTTCAATAATCAGTTGGCGCAAGCAATCGGCAATCTGAGCGGAACGGCTCAACTCGCCACTGAAGCCCTCAAAACCCGTCAACAGTTCACTCAACGGCGAGAGTTCGGCAGAGTTCGCGATTCGAGGCATGCCCAATACTTTATACATACCTTATACTTTGTAAATCATTTAGAAACAGAAACATATTCTCCTCCACTTAATCCCAAACAAAACCATGAAATACAGCAATTCGATCCTTTCCGTAAGCGCACTCCTTAGCCTCAGCATCGCTTCCAGCCTCAGCGCAGTAAGCATAGACGCGAACACCGACTATACCTCCAGCGACTTCTCCGGACAATCACTCGAAGCCTCCGCTACCGATCTCGGCACGACACGTTTCTTTGGTGTCAATGCTTCCAATACATCATGGTCGGTATCAGGTGCGACGACCACTCCGCATTTCAGCGCCATGGCTGGACAGCATTTCCGCCAAGCGAACTTGGATGGCGCTGACTGGAGCGGTGTCATCTTTACAAGCAACGGCAGTGGTAACCAATATTTCTATCAAGGTAGTTTCGTGAACACCGACTTCAGCAATACAGTGTTCACCCTGACCTCATCCGATGCCAGTAGCGAGGCATTCAAGAATACGAACCTCTCCGGGGCAGACTTCTCTGGCGCAAGTATTACAACCACAGGTTCGGATATTTTTGAAGGTGCAACGATGACTAGCAGCACTAATTTTTCCAACGCGACACTCTTACTGGGCACGTCGACTGGAAGCGCTAATCTGGCAAGCACAGGGGGTGCAAACTTCTCCGGTGCCACCTTACGCGTTAATTTTGAAGGCACGAACCTTTCCAGCTCCAATTTTCAAAATGTCAGCTTCGTTTCCAGTGACGGCTTCAATTCAGTCATACGAAACTCCATCGCAAATTTGACCGATTTTCGGGGCACTGATTTCAGCGGCGTAAGTTTTCCGAATTGGCTCGAATCTTTAACCTTCGACGAGGGAATGGCACCGCTCTACGACGACAACACCATCTTCACAACTCAGAATGGCACGTTTGACCCTGTCGCCGCCGGATGGACCTATTCGCCAATCCCCGAAGCATCCAGTTTTGCGATGATCTTCGGAACAGCAGCAGGCCTGATAGTCACGCTGCGTCGCCGGCGTTGAGCTTCCCAATAAGCCTAGTCCAACATGGCGAGCATCCACAGCTGTAGCGAACCTCAACAGTTGTAAGGCACCTCAGCCAGCATGCCACAACGTTTCCATCGCGGAGACAGGTCTTCTGAGGTGCCCTCAGCACACAAGCATAAGCGTGAATAAGCGCCCATAAGTAGCGGTGCCCTGCGAAGCTGGAACAGCGAAGAAGGGTCGCCAGCTACGCTGGCCCTTATCGAACGCTGTCCGGACTTCGGCGAGCTCAGTCGAGTCGCAGAGCCGAAGACGACTTATTTTCATTTATCAACGCTTATAATTCTTATCGGGAAGCAGATGCAAAACTGCTCGCAGCGTAGCCTCGGTTCTCGGAACCGGGGTTACCTTTTTAATGCCAGAAAACACTCGAACAATCAGACGCCCCCCGAACTGAGTTCGGAGGCCACACCCCAGAATAATGCAACAATCAACAGCTGGCCGCACAGAAAACCAAGTCTGCGACCACGCAGTACTAAGGATTTGAAATTCAGGGCGACAATGGCTCCGAGGGTGTTTGTCCATCGGAGCCATGCTTTTCGCTGCCCCTATTCCCGCTCAAACTTCACAGCGTCCGCAATAACATGCCCATTGGTTCCACTATTGGAAACCTCAATATTTCCAGAACTGCCTGACGCAAATTCAAAGGTTCCCAAATAAATCCACTGCCCATTGTTAACTTCCTGGTTTATCGTTAACGTCGTATTGCCACCGTTGTAACTTACAGTCACGGGCACATTGTCAGCACGGTTGAGACCAGCGGTATGCCGGATATAAACACGGTAATTATCGGTCGTCGGCAGGTCCGGAGCAAAGACAACGGACTTACTCCCCTTTGAATTATTTCCATCATGGTAATAGTCATTATTCCAGCCCCCCCAGACAGATACACTGTAGGTCCAAGACCCGTTGAATGTCACTTCACTGGAAGTTCCTGCATCCAATATTGTCGTGTAATCAGTTTCTGGAGGAAAGAGTTGATTGGTTGGAATATTATAGGACACCGTTGTAGACGGATCACTCCACTTCAACAAACATTGGGAATCTGATCCGGTATTGATGTATTCCAGCTTGATGTCATAAAATTGGCCTGCTTCCAGACTGATCGTAGCCGAATGCTGCCCTGAAGTACTCCACTGATCGATCAGCAGGTTACCATCGACCCAAAGCCGTTTGCCCGAGTTTGCATTCACCGCAAAAGTGTATGTACCGTCATTCATAGACAGTACGCGACCTTCCCAGCGAACCGTGTAATTTGTGGTTCCCGTTCCGGGATAAGGCTCGGACGCATCCCATTCGAATACGACATCAGGATCAATCCGCCCCCCCAAGTAAGTATTGAAGCTAGTGCCCGAGTAGTAGCTACCGACCAATCCAGTTCCATTACCGCCCCTTGGCATATACATTCCATCAATTGCGGACCGCTCAAACTCCAACGCAGCGATCATTTTATGGAAAATGTTCCCCGACACGGCGGTAACATCAATAAAGCCATTATTGTCCGCTGTCACATACTCCTCATGAATTGCAGCCTTATACCCACCCCCCGCAAACCCATAGATCTCAATCGAAGGGTCGACAGTGTCGTAAATATTGATTTTCAAATCGAAGTCTCGGGCATCTGCAAACATGTAACTCGGATTAATCTCGGCCAAGTGAACTTTCATCGTGTAATTGGCAAACGGGGTGAAGCCTCCAAGGCCGTATGAAAGATCCCACTGACGTTGCTCTTGGTAAATGATCTCCCCCGGGACATCGTCCACCGAGTTGATATCAATGCCATTTCCCGTTGTAATAATGCGGTTACCGATGATCCCCATCGGATCTTCCATAAAGCGACCACGATCAACACCCCCACAATTTATGGCATATGAATCGGAGGGTAACAAGCAACTGAATGGCACAAATTGTCGGTTCTGAGAGCTACTTTCCCATAAAAGTTCAGCCTCGGCATCACCACTGGTGTCATGAAACTCAATACGAATATCATAGAGCTGTCCTGCAATTAGTGAAATCGGCAGACCATAGCTACGACCTGAATGCACCGTCCATTCGTCAATGACCAGTGTGCCGTCCACCCAGACACGAACCCCACCGTTAATATCGGTAATAAAGGTATAGTCTTCTGAATATTTCGGTTCGACCAAGCCGGACCAGCGGACGCTAAAATCGTCACTATCAACACCACTCACCGGTGCCCCGGTCCAGTAAAAATCGATGCCATGATCCAGTCGCTCACCGATAAATGTGTCCTGATTGATCCCATTAAAATACTGCCCGTGCAGACCGAGACCTGAAGGAGTATGACTAGCCACATGGACGGTAATGGGACTGAGTTCAGTCACTCCATCGGTTCCGTCTATTTTCCATCGGTGGATGCCGGTACCCCACTCATCATTAAGCCACATGTAAATTGCGTCACCATAAGTTACCATGGATGGCGACAAAGCGTTACCCGTGCGCCCAGCAACAACTTCATGTTCCTGAGTTGGCTGTTGATCGGTGCCGAACTGTCCGACCATCAAACCATTTTCCCAGAAATGAAGGTATTGATTGGCCTGCCCTCCAAGATATCCTTCACCATGCGCACAGAAGACAATATTCTCATCAATGACAAACTGAGTGGTCGCAGGGTAATTCGCATCCCCAATCGATCCTTTACCGTCAAAGTATCTTGCCAAAGGAGCCTCTTGCCAGAGCCATCCATCAGAGCCGAGCTCAATCCCACCAAGTGCTTTATACCAGCCGTAGCCTGAGGTTCTAGAGCTTATCAAAATGCCTCCCGATGTAATTGGAAAGCGTCGACCGGGGGTGCCGGCGTAGCTATTCGCAGCGGGACTGGTTGAAGTCACTGGCGCCGTCGCAATGGCATTTTCACTCCCAAACTGCGGGTTGTTAAAACCGTCAAAACCGGTCAAGGCCTCCTCATAGATTGTCACTTGAGCCAGACCCAAATCCTGGTAACGCAATGCCCCATCCTCGTGTAAAACTTTATTAGAAAAATTAACTCCGGTCTGACGGGCACATCCGGAGGAAGGCAACTCAAGAATTTCACGCGAGCTACCACTGGCTTGATCCGGTGCAACTGCATAATAGCGGTCATTGCTCAACTTCATAACTGCATGGAAGCCTTCGCGTGAATTATCCAAAAATGACTGAGGAAGACCGGCCCGCCAGTTACGCACAAGTGTCCAGCAGTCCTTGATGGGCTGAGAGTAATCAACTTCGTACTCCAGCCATTTGGCAAAAACACGGGTTGGATCGCCTGAACAGGCTGTCGCTACATAGAAATGAGAAATAAAACCAATTTGCTCAATATAGTTCTGCGAGGAGTCAAAATGCAGATAACGCTCATTCGCGGCATCTGCCAGCCAAAAGGAGCCATCCGGCTCAAAAGCTATAAATGGTATGCTTTCATCAAAGCAAAATTTGGTATTGGTGACCGCGGGGCCGTTCACCGCGTTATATCCACCAGCAGTTCCCAAAGTCCATGATAGTGAAGGAACCCCAGTGGAAACATTGGCATATGCTTTCACCTGCTGACTACTACCACCATCGGCAACCAAAACAGAACTGTTATTGGGTGATACAGCAATAGACAGCGGGTCAATTAGGCCAGTTATCACGGAGTTCCCAATTGTAACATTACCCGAACCATCGACTTCATAACGACGAACGACCGTGCTCCCACTCTCCTTGCAGATGACCCAGAAATCTCCGTCACTAGTAACCGCAAGAGCTCCGGGTTCGGTCACCGATATATACGAAACATCATCACCCGTATATTTATCGACCACATTAATTTGGTCGATTCCGCCGTGAGAGATGAAAAGATAATCCCCGGAGACTTGAACGCCCAGCCCCGTCGGATAATATTCCTCTCCCTCATAGTAATCGATCCCATTCCAGGTATGTCCTTGCGTCCCGTATTTAGAATCTGTGCCATTTGAAAATGTTAATTCGGTATTGTCCGTTGCATCGACACCTATAATAAAACTGGGGCGATTGGTATGGCGCTCAGTCCCAGGCAATGCAATGTATACTGTGTCTCCATCTGTTGTGATATACGTTGCAACCCGTGTAAAATCTTCCTCTCCCCAAGCATCCACTGCGTTCATATCTGAAGGGTCCAATCGGCACCAAAGCGAATCCGATTCATTGTATCCGTTGACGTAGAACATCCCATCCGAGGTGTATGCCATGCCTTGCATCGGTGCGTAGGAACCGAGCACAGAAGTGCCAGTCAATGAAGACGAGGTATTACCGATGTAGCCTTCCCATGTGTAAGTTACATTATGAGCAAGAATTCTCACTTCATACGCATCAGCTGGCACGGGGTGACCATTGTCATCCATACCATCCCAATACCCGGTATTGCTCCCTGCAGGATATGCTTCGTTATTCCAAATCGTGCGGACCAATACACCATCGGAGTCGTAAGCGCCGGCACTTGTGGTTGAAGCTTCGGGAAGTGTAAAATTAAACGAAACAGATCCCGCCCAGGCAAAGGGCAAGAGGGAAAGGAAGAACAGTAGTAGTGAAAAAGTGCGCTTCGAAGACGAAGAACACGGGAATAACATGGCAGGGGCGTAACGCATGAATTACCTTTCTTATGGGGTGACAATGAGATCGACGACGATCTGAACATTGGTGAGTTCTGGGGACAACTCATGCAACAAATCCGTCGACCTATCAAACCAATCAAATCAAATCAGGTTTCCGATATATACAAATAGCATACTGGTACGTTAAGATTTCCCAGAGAACTTTAACCGACACCTGCTAGAGCCTTCTGCGTTTAGTTAGACGTGCTGGCTGGGTAGAAATTTGTTTTCCAACAAGGCGGTCGCAGTGCGTGCGGGTCGAGACCCGTGCCGCTGCGACCAACGCCGTTGGAGGCCAAATTTCCCCCAGTCCCAAAGGGATGAGGCTTTTTTCAAAAGTTCGCGGCGTTGCAGAGACAGTCATGCAGCTCGCTGCACTCCTGCCTCTGCGCCTTGCGCTGCTTTTGAAAACCGCACTCACCAGCACGACTAACTAAACGCAGAAGGCTCTAATGGATCGACATTGACCATGACCTCGACCCACAGTTGCCCGTCATGAACACAGTGCGACCACTACATCATTTCCAACTCAATGAATGACAGAGCACAGGGTCCGAGACTGAACGACATCTCCACTCGTTGATTCGCATCCGGCTCGAGAATACAATCTTCAACACAAGGCGCCTCTGCTTCGGCCTTCAGGAATTCCACTTGATCGGGCTTCAAATGCGCAGGCTCACCGGCACGCTGCCATGCACGGAAGCCATTGCCATGGTTTCGATCAACAAGCCAGCGGCGGAGACGCAAAGAACCGGTGACGCCTTCCAAGCTGATCTCCACGCGTCTCGACTCATCCGGGATTGCCCTGTCTGCCCCGTAGAAATCGACTTCCGTCGGCTCGACATGATTCCAAACGAGGAGACGCAGACGGGAACCACCCGGTTCACGCGTCACAATCAACTGACCGTCTTCCGTCACGATCTCTTCCGGATACAACTTGCTGAGAAAACGAAACGCATGCCCGACCGGTTTCAGAATACCATGCAGGTTACACAGTCCGTATTTCCCGGTAAAGGGACGTAGCCCCGGCCCGGATTCCTCAAAGACATCGAAAATGGTCCACCAGGAATAGCTGTCCAGCAATCCATCCATATCTCTTAAAGTCGAAAGCGCAAAGGTCGCCGTCAGCTCACTGTCTTTGCCAAAACGGTCTTCATGCATCGGCGAAACATTCCACTCCGTGTAATGCAGCGGTAGCTCAGGAAAGGCAGAAGCGGAAATCTGTTCCTTCACACGTCGGACCGTTTCCTGCATGTAGGGCTGCCCCCGGTAAACTCGAACGAATTTCTCAGGGGAATCCACTTCCCAACCGAGAGCGGACTCACAACAATAATGGTGTGAGGAAACGAAATCAACCGGAGCGGCATCCTCATGGCAATGAGCCAGAAATTCCGGCACCCACTCATTCTTAGCGGTCGCAGGACCTCCGACACGAATTCGGGCATCCACCGCTTTAACCGCGCGCACACTAACCGAATAGAGCTTAAAGTATTCCCCCTGAGAACCGCTCCAAAAGCCGTCTAAATTGGGCTCGTTCCAGACTTCGAAATGCCAGGTCGCCACCTCCTCCCGTCCGTAACGCTCGACTAAATGTGAGGTAAAGGTCGTAATGAGATTGGCCCATTTCTCATAGTCTTTCGGAGGACTCGTATAGGCTTCGTAAGAAAAAACCCGGTTATCGTCCGATGCGAGCGCACGTGGCATGAAGCCCAACTCCACAAAAGGCTTGATCCCCTGTTCGAGGAGAAAGTCATAAACTTTCTCCACATTGTGAAAGCAATACAATGGCTTTCCGTTTCGATCTTCACGGTAAACACCCATCCAATCGTGGAAAATTCCGTGAAAGCGCATCGCATCAAATCCGATGTCACGCTGTAGCTGGCGCACATGATCACGCTAATCTTCGCGCAAAGTTAAATAGGCATGACAAGAACCAATGCAGCGACGGTGTAGTTGATTCGTCGAACGAAGATTTGTTTGGTCGATTGAAATTGATAGTTTCATACGAAAAAGCGGGACATACAAAGAAAGGAAGGGCCCCCAAGCCACAACAGCTCTTCACAACCCGACTGGATTCAAATTACTCCGCAGGCTCAATAACGATTGTATGTGTAATCGGCACGATGGCCTCACTGATTTCTTTGCGTAGCGCTTCATCTTTGCGCACGACTTTCGCTTTCACATCGGCGAACTCTTCCTGACTGCCAGGTAAATAGCGCTCCATACGCAAAATCGCATTGATCATCTGCTTGATACCGTAGGTTTCGAATACCTGCTTACGATAAATGCGCTGGTGCACATCGAAGAATGGTTTGTGGAACGGGTTCTTGTGGAAATCGGCGGCTAAATTAATGCCCGCAGAAAGTTCTGCACTCGTGTATTCATGGCTTTCATCACCCCAGATCACTTTGGCACGATCCGGCGCGTTTTTCACCACCAGCATGTAGCGGTTCAATGCACGATCGAACCCCATGACCTGGGCCATATCACGTGCCTCCCGATTGGATTCGGTGTCCTTGTCGTAGCAGAAGGGATAACGTGTCGAGCTGACTTCGATCTGACCATTCGCCGCACTGACGATCGTTTGCGCCTCATCGCTGTGATGCGCATCCGATGCGTAGTCGTATTCGATCACACCGATCTCTCCGTCACAGCCGAGTGCTTTCAAAAATGCGTATGCCATCAACAGGTGTCCATTATCCCCCGGATGCACACCGTCATTGGCGATTTTGTACCCCTCACCATACTGGGCCTTCGCAAGCTCCACACCATGCATCATAGGCGAATAGACATCCGCGTAACTGACTCCCTCAGAGACCGCCACCGCTTCCCCGACTTTCGCCAGCTCTTTGAGCGTGTGATTATAAACTTCGGCATCGGAATTCGCCCGCTTATAGCTAGCCGGATCGACAATGCCCGGTGAGCCTAGAATGATCCAACGGACGCCCGCTTCCTTCATTTGTTGCACGTAGTCGGTGGTGTGCCGACGATACCGATCCAGAGTGTCCTGCGTCACGGGGCGATAGCCACCGTCGTTCATGCCGTAACAAGTCGTCACGACGTCCGGTTGAAATGGGAGCACGTCGTTTTGAAAACGGCTCGCCATTCCATTGGCCTGCTCACCGCCCCAACCGAATTGAACCACTTTCAAGTCCGGTTGCGGCTGGCACATGACCAGATAGTCTTCGATAAAGACGGAATACTTCTTCTGTTCCGTAATCGAGTCCCCAATTACGGCGACCACGTCCCCTGGCCGAAACTGAGCCAGCAAGACACTGGGCAAAACGAATATGAGACTCAAAAAGCCCAGTTGAAGGAGTTGGGGAATACGATTCATTTAGTGGGATTCTCTATTGTGTTGAAGGAAGGCAGCAGGGTGAAGCACGATCGGAAGAAGACGTTCCCAGAAAAGCTTGAGGATAAAACGACCCTCCAGAAATAAGACGTAGCGGTAAACGCATACAGATTCATACAGATACCGCAGAGCCGACGAACTCATCGATTTTCTGAGGGGTGAGACATTACCGTTGCGCAATCACCTGAAGCGTCATTTCGCGGGCAAGATCCGCGACAGCAACGCCCTCGGCTGCCGTCGTCAGGCTATCCGAACGCCCCCGAGCCAATGCATCCGCCCATGCCGAATACATGCCCTTAAAGGATTTTTCCTCCGCAAAAGGAAATTCCTGATGTCCCTGCGCATTCTCCAGGTAAAAACGCTGGCTGTCCCGTTCATAGCGGATGACTCCTGCAGTGCCAATCAGTTCGTAGACGAACTCCGATGTTCGATTCTTTGCTGTGTGCGTGTAGGCATAACTAATTTCGACCACGGTGTGCGCACCACTGGCATGATCCAAATGAAGCCACATGTGCTCGGGAGCCTCGTAATCATCAACCCAAGCTCCATGGGCACTGGAACGTACAATCGGCGAGTCCAACCAGAAATGAGCCAAATCCAACTGGTGGGTGCCGCAATCCACCATCGGCCCGCCCTCTTTCATACGCTCCTCGCGGCGCTGATTGAGCACCAGCGCACCCGTGGCATCAGCTTCGAATTTTCCATGCAGGTGCCAGTTATAGATCAGCCTCAAGACACGAACTTCGCCAATTGCCCGCTGACGAATCAGTTCGCGTATCTTCAACGCGACCGGACTGAAGCGATAGCAAAAGCCGCTATAGAACGACAAGTTCGCAGCCGACATCGCAGCGACCATGGCATCGCCCTCCGTCTTGTTCATGGACAAAGGCTTTTCACACAGGACCGGTAAACCGGACTTGGCGCAATCAAGGACATTCGCGTAGTGACAAGGTGCCGGCGAGGTGATCGTCACCGCTTCAATTCCGGATGCAAAGAACGCTTCCAGATCCGTGAACGCATAGGGGATCTCATAGCGTTCCTGCATGGCTTTTGCGCTCGCTTCAAATGGATCGAAAACCGCATACAATTCGAGCCCCTCCGTCTCCAAAATGGCCGGAACGTGCCCATAGGCAGCCACCTTGCCACAGCCCATCAATCCGATCTTCTTCATAAATGTGGTCACACAGTGACGGACACCGCCGAGTGCGCAATGCTCTTCAGCATCAAATGTTACCTTCCCGCATCCAGAGAAAACTCGTGACAATGCGCGGATAGTAACGGCTCCCCAGTGACAGCACATCGGTCACATTTACCTGATCGACCATCGCATATTGTCCGATGATCGCGGTTTTCTGCATCCGCGCATGAACAGCGTCCGCCGGAGCCCCGGCTTCGACGTCGACTTCAAGTTCAGGAAAGACGGTCCGCAGCACGTGCTGGGCAATCGCGATCTTACTGAACCAGGAATTCTTACTCGTACTGGAAAGTTTCCATGCTCCGGTCCGGGCATCGAGACAAATGCCACTTTTCAAGGCATTTTGCATGTGCAGACCAAGCTTGTCGAATAGTTCGCCATGACGCGCTCGCAATTCCTCGACGAAACCAAGGTAGGAAGGAAAGACCAATCCTTCGATCGCGGGCAGGATCCGCGAACGGTTCCCATCTTCAAACACGGCGGGGAACATGCCGCTGTCGGACTCGAATTTCGAAACCACAGCAGAAGCGGCGCGATCGGTCGCTGCCTGTGCTTCGGCCGCCCAGTCGGACTCGTCCAACTGGGCCTCGGCAAAGACCTTCTCCAACAGTGACCAGGCAGCGTAGGCTTTGACCGATATATATAGATTGTTCCGTGCCTGCCCCAGTGAAACGTCCAGAGAATCATAGGTTGTGATCTCGGCACCGTCCGGTCCGCAACGGTCACTGTCGAATTTGAGCAGACCTGTCCGCTTCACAGGGACAGGATGATCGCGACGAAGTAAACTTTGCGCACAAGCGATAAAAGTCGCCCGCTGAGCTTCCAGCCATGCCTTGTCTTTAGTGGCCAGCGCATAGGTCCCGGCACAGCAGATCCAGTTGATGAGTTGCTCCATCGTCATTTGCGAGAAGCAACCGGTAATGTGCATACATTCGTAACTGGAGCGTCCGGGCAGCGTAAACTGGTCCATCACGCCCATATCGTGAACGAAGGAAATGCCCCCCGTCGGGTCGACGCCTTCCGACACATTCAAATTGTCCTCGAAGGAATAGCGCTGGACAAAGAGCTCCAATGTGTTCTTCACGGCCCACGGCTGCCACTCGAGTTCGAAAAACAAATGGTCGATGGTCAGGTCGAAGGTATTGATCATTCGGTACTCACCCTCGTTGACCACCCAGAGTGCTTCGTTTCGACTTTCGTCCCAGAGTAGCTCTGTACTCCCCCAGTAGCTATGCGTGGCTTGCGCGATGAGCCATTGCTGGTCGGCATTCAGCCATGTTGCCGATTTAAGTTGGGCGTCTCGCGCCTCTGCTTGTTCTCGATAATGGGCATGCTGCGCCAAGCCGTGCTGCAGAACCGATTCAAGGCCATCAAAGAGTTTTGTGTAGAAATAAGAAGCTGTCAGCCCCGCCGACACCACCCCGCTCTGATAAAATCCGAGCGAGACGGGAAAGCGCTTCTGCTCGCCCGCTTCAACCCGAAAGACAACCGCGGCCTCGGGCCCCAATAAATGCAGGCCACGATGATCCGTGCAGGCCTTGGGGTAGAATATACTCAAGGCCTGCAGACGACGCTCGACGTCCGAAGGACGCGCCGCAAAACCCATTTCTCGACCGAGGGCAAAACCAACCAAGTCAGTCACCTCATCCTCCAGTGGACGAAACTGGTAGGCGGCATGCCCGAGCCCGAAGACCAATTCGACGGCTGCCTTGCCTTCACGGTTGTCAAAAGAAACCTCTGCCTGGATCACCGGTGCAAAGGCCAGACGCGCGGCATCCTCGGACATGCTTTCCGGCGATTCCGTCCGTCCGAAGGGTGAATAGAGCGTCAAACTGAATTCCGCATGCGACCAACGATCGCTGGCCCACCCCAGTTCTCGCTGAACCTCTTCAGCATCCAGCATCCTGGGCGTATCCATATCCGCCTCGTCCTCTGCAAATTCACTGGTATAAGCCGCCGCGGCAGGGACTTCAGGCTCTTTGTAGAACGGAAGCAGATTCCAATTTCCACCAGCTAAACCGTCTGATTCGAGACGGCGATAGCCGGCAAAGACATCCTGGTCGGCCGGACCTGAAAGCGATTGGCCCATTCCACCGCGCGACTGCGGCAACCCGATCGTGAAACTGGCAAAAGCCCCGAATGGGGAATGTTGGGTGTGGTAACCGAAAGGCATAAGAAATCAGTCGTAGTGATAAATCGAAGGCTCGAATATACACCTTTCAAAGCGGGTCCGCTCAAGATTTATACAGTCAATACAGTTTGATTCAGTTCGTAGGCCACCTAGCCATCTTATGATTCCAAACGTGTAGCCGCCTCAGTCCCTGAGGCTTTACCGTATCGAAAACGCTACCATGTCTTTCTACGCGCCAGCGATTCGCCGAGCCTGCTTACAAAACTGTGACGGCGCGATACATTCGACAGGCTCATGTCAGGCAAGATATCGCCCCCTACCTCGCGAGCGCCTGCCCACTTCCGGGCTGGATGCCGCGAAACACGAGAACTGAATCAAACCGTATAATTCGCATCGATTCTCAGGTGCTACAATTTGACGGCCATGCGACTCCCCCCGCTTTCTGCCCTCGCCCTGCACTGCGCCATTCTCCTATCCGGCCTCCATGCTGAACCCGACAGCCGGATCCCCATTCAATTTACGCTCAAGCAACCCGGCTATGTCACTCTAGTCATCGACAACGCCGAGGGCATCCGGGTGCGCAACCTGATCAGCGAGCAGAACTTTCCCGCCGGGGCGCACACCGTCTACTGGGACGGACTGGACGACCTCGAACGCGATCCGGATGCCGCCAGACACTCCACTTTTCACATTCCCGGAAAAGCGGTCGCTCCGGGCGAATACACTGTCCGTGGCCTGGTCCACCCGGGGATTGATCTGCGCTACCTGATGACGCCCTACACCAATGGAAATCCAGCATGGAGGACGTCGGACAACAGCAGTCAATGGCTCACAAACCATTCGGCCCCCTCCGATGTGATCTACCTACCCGCCGGAGTCGCTCCGGAACGCGAGGGCAAACCAAGCTCAAGCGGGGGGCAACTGCTGGTCTGCAGCCGCGTCGCCGAAGGCGGCAGTGGTCTGGCATGGCTCGATATGGACGGCCACAAGCTTTGGGGGCAACACTGGCTCGGTGGTGTGTGGACCGCAGCCTCCCATTTAGCCTTGGACCTGGGCGAGCACCCCGTGGATGGTGTTTACGCCTACGCGGCGGCTTCGTGGAAAGGCGATAAGTATAATCAATACAAACCTGAGTTACGCCTCCATAAGCTCGTGCGCCCGGAAGACACAGGCAAGGCCCCACGGGACAAGCGGTTCGGCTTTGGGGAAGACCGGCCGGTACTGGAGCCAAATTACCACTATACCTTAGATCCGGATGCGCCACCGGAGCCTGATCCGGAGCAGACCCAGGAACGCGAGATGAAAGCCTTCTATGGACAATATGCTCCTGAGCTGACCGGACTTGCCGTCTTTAATGGTATCATTGCCACCGCAGCCAACAATGAAACGATCCTATTCATAAACGCGCACACCAGCACAGTTCTGGGCTCGGTAGACATGCCCGACCCGCGCGGTCTCGCATTCGACCGTCGAGGTCGTCTCTATATACTGTCCGGGAAAACACTCCGCAGGTATGACATCGTTCCAGAGACATTGCCTCATTTACCTCCAGCAACCGTTGTGGTCCAAAACCTGGAAGATCCGAAATATGTCACAATCTCACACAACAACACGATCTACATCAGTGACTGGGGAAATCGTCACCAAGTAAAGGTTTTTGACGCAGCGGGGCAATTGATCGGAGAGATCGGACACCCCGGTGCCCCGCAAATCGGGCGCTACGACCCTGAACATTTAAATAGGCCTTCCGGCACAGCGATCGATGAGAAAGGACGCCTCTGGATCACGGAAAACTTTCATACACCCAAGCGTGTGAGCATCTGGGATTTGAAGACAGGCGCACTGGTCGATGCCTTTTATGGCCCCATGCGCTACGGTGGTTCCGGAGCCATCGACCCTGAAGACAAGACACGGTTTTTCTACGATGACGATCATGGCGGTACCATCGAATTCAAACTCGATTATACGACAGGAAAATCAGTCCCGGTCGCGCTCCCATATCTCAAAGCCTACAACAAGACAGGACTCACCGGTCGAAATGTGGGGGCCGCCCCCAGCTACCCGATACATGCTGGTGGACGACTGTATTTGACCGATGCATACAGCCTCCACACCACAGGGCGACGCAGCGCGATGATCTATCGACTGGATGACGACGGAACCGCCCGTATCGTCGCCGCGGCCGGCAATATAATCGACTCCAGCAGCCAACCGCTTCCCGCCTTTGAACGTCTGGAATTACAGGCAAAAATGCCTAAAGACTTTGTCGTCAAACCCTACAATAACCTGCTCTTCGTTTGGTCGGACCTCAATGGCAATCAATATCCGGATGTCGATGAAGTCGAGTTCTTCGCCCCCGAAAAGTTTCAGTCCCCCGGCTCTAAAAGCAGAGGTCTTGGCACGGTCAGCGTGAGCGACGAACTCAGCTTCGGGTTTTCTTACATGGGAGATGCCATTACATCACTCGCACCGGCCAGTATCGACGAAAACGGCATCCCCAAATACAATGTAAATGACTTGAACGTCCTTGCTCAAGGCGCCAACAAGCCGGCCAGTTCCGGCGGCAACCAGATCCTGCTCGCCGACAGCGACTGGGTGATCACGACCACACCCGCCAAACCGTTCGCCCGCGAAGGCCTTGGCGGCATTCACAAGGGCTTACCAACCTGGACCTACCCCAGCCTCTGGCCGGGACTTCATGCCTCACACATTGCACCGATGCCTGAAAACTCAGGCCAGTTGATCGGTACCACCCGTGTCATCGGCAATGTCATCGATGCGCCGGAAGGCTCCGAAGCCGGACAGCTCTGGGCGGTGAACGCCAACAAGGGCACCATTTACGTCTTTACGGTCGACGGCCTCTTCGTCACACGGCTCTTTCAGGACAGTCGAACCGCCTCGTGGAATGCCGCTGAAGCCATTCCCGGCATGCTGGTCAACAACCTGAGCCTCCACGAGGAATGTTTCGGTCCTACATGGACACGCACCACCGATGGCGAGGTGCTCCTTCAAGGCGGCAGTGTCGGCAATATCGTCCGCATCGAAAACCTGAACCGGATCCAACGCATCCCGGATAAGAAACTGAGCATCACCGCAGAAGAAATCGCTCATGCGCAACAATGGTCCATTGAGCAGGAAATCCGACGTCAGTCCGAAGAGGCCGACCATGCTGCACCGCTTCAAGCCCGCATCCTCACGCAAGCCCCGAATCTGGATGGCAAGCCCGAGGAATGGGAGGACGGCGACTGGGTCATGATCGACAAGCGAAAGGCGAAAGTCGGTAACTGGGGTAAACGCGATCTCGAGATTCTCGGCAGTCTCGCCTTCCATCAGGATACCCTCTACCTGATTTGGAAAACCTACGACGACCAACTGCTTCGAAGCAGCGGAGAATCCATGAATAACCTCTTCAAGACTGGAGGCGGCTTGGACGTGATGATCGGCACGAATCTAGATGCTCCTCATGATCGACGCACCGCTACAGCAGGCGACAAGCGCCTGCTTGTTAGCAAAGTCAAGGACCGTGTCGTCGCGACGCTCTACGAGCCAATTGCTCACGGCAGCGACAGTGAACCGGTGGAATTCGGCTCTCCCCTCCGTACCATTCAGTTTGATCGTGTACGGCCGGTCGGGGATCAGGTGAAGCTGGCCAGCCATACGGCACCGGACCTTGAACTGGAGAAAAAGGGTTCGATCCAAGTCACCTACTATGAGCTCGCGGTTCCGCTCAGCCTGCTCGATTGGAAACCGGAAACCGGTCAGAGCTACAAGTTTGACATCGGCCTACTCCGCGGCGACGGCACCCAAACCTTACAGCGGGTCTACTGGCACAACAAGGCGGCCGGCATGGTCAGCGATATCCCCAGCGAGGCAGAATTGCTGCCGAGGCTTTGGGGTGCTGTGCTTATCGAGTGAGTTGGGGCGCGATAAGGATATCGCAACTTACCCGAGTCTGTTGGAAGGGGCGTACCCCGTATACAACTCCCTCTCCCTCATACGAGGCGCCAGAGAAATCCGTCTTCGAAAATCAGTAGCAACGCCCTCCCGGACCAAAGGGGAGACGACGAATCAGGCACACCCAAGGCAAAGGCATGGGTGTGCCTCCATTTAATAATGATCTATGATCATAATAAAGATCACATGGACTGACATGCCACTTGACGATTTTGAACGCAAAAAAAGAAATAAAGGCCTCAGAATCTAATCTTTAAAGAACCAATACCCCAACATGAAGAAAACTATCAGCGTTCTAACTGCCTTTTCATCCTCAATCGGAATGTTCGCGGTCGCAACATCCTCCAGTGCCTCCGTTCTAGGCATTACAGACATCGGGCTCAGCCCCGACCCCGGCGGCAGCACGATCGTCGACACCACACTGATCACCAGCTTCACCACAAGCAACGGAACCTACTCTGGCCTACAAGGAGCCGTAACAAGCACAGCAAATGGGACCGCATACTATGGACCGGACTCAGTAACAGTCGGGGATAGCAGTATACTCGGACTCGACGTCAGTACAGGCTTTGCGAACTTCGTAACGAACGATGTTGGATTTGGCCAAGTAGTCGATACCGCCGAAGCTTTCTTCATGACGGAATTCTTATACGGAGGCAGCCAGGACGATGTCACAATCGTTCCATTGGATCTGGCCGGCAATCCGATTGGAGATTTCAGCCTCTCCATTGCCTACACTGCTTGGGGCGCCGGATTGGATGCACAGCACATTCGAGGCTCAGGGATCAATTTCACAGGAAATGTACGAGGTATTGCATTTCAACTGGAGGACTTCGAGGGCACAGGCACCCTTTCCGGCGTGGCTGGTTTACGAATCAACTCGGCAAACGCGGACCCGTCGGTCATCGGCTATGCCACTGCCATCCCCGAGGCCGGCAGCTGTGCGCTCATTGGAGGCTGGCTGGCTTTCGCAGCGATGACCTTGCGTCGACGCCTGAAGTAAGACGGAAACCGAGTACAGACAGCAGCTAAATGAGTGGTCACTGTACCAGCATACCAAATTATATCCGGCTTCCAGCAAGCCGACTGGTCACATCCAACTGAGGCAAGGCCGATTCTACAGTTTTGTGTTTTTCGATGCCATGGTGTTGTCAGATGTATTTGCTGACCGGGAGCGAGTGAGAACTGAACGAATGCCCAATCGAAAGCGTCGAAAAAACGTGTCGCCAAACTTTCCAGGATGATGCCTACTGGAGGACTGCCGATCATTCATGCCAAAGTCCCCTGCAGCAACGCCCCCTCCGGAAATGGAGAGCATTTTCAAAAAGCCCGCGTTCCAATTGGGAATTGCCCTCGAGCGCCAGGCTACCGCACACATTCGAAGACTCATTAAAAGCAATGTCATCAAACCCGGCGATCGTTTACCAACGATACGGGAACTGGCAGCCTGGTGGGATACGAACTACTTCACGATTCAATCCGCCATCAAACCGCTCGTCAGCGAAGGCCTGCTTACGCGCCGCCCCAAGCTGGGCACCTTCGTAGCGAATCAGCAGAAACGACTGAAGCGCGTTTGTCTTTATCATGGTGGTCTTCAAGGCGCGGAATCCGTTGATGAATTCTACAACCGGATCGACCTTTTTCTCTACCAGAAATTATCGCAAAAGCACATCTCCACCCTTTCATATTTCGACCGGCGTAGCTCAAAAGAGCAAAGATACATTCCCAAGGAACTGGATGACGGGATCAAAGGAGGGGAAATAGACGCCATCATTGCCCTATGGCACGACATTGAAGCCTACGGCTGGATCGTCAACCTGACGATTCCCTGGTCGACCCCCGGCTTACAACCCATGGGACACACGATTTCGTTCGACTTTAACCGCTTCTGCGAGCAAGCGACTCAGGCAATCGTTGAAGCTGGCAAAAAGCGTCCTGCCTTTATCTCCGCCATAGACAAGAAGCAGAACGATACAATTGGGGAACTTTTTACAGGATCTTGTGGATCCACGAAGCTTTTGCACGAGCCGGAAGTCCTTTGCGTCCCCAGGAAAATACCGAAAGCGCAAGCCGGTTATGAAATTTGCTCGCGGCTGCTGGCCCAAAAAGCGAGGCCGGACGCCATCGTGGTCGACACCGACACCGTCTGCCAAGGCGTCATTGCAGCCTTAACAGAGAGCCAACTTCGTGTGCCCGAGGATGTCCTTTTAATCTCACACGCCAATAAGGAGATCCCCGTATTTAGCCCCTTCTCTGTCATTTGGCTGGCGGTCAGCATCCATGATTGGGCGGACGAAGTCATCGAGCAGCTCAACCGTCAAATAGCCGGGAAAGCGCCACGCAATTCAAAGCTGCATACCTGCGTTATGCGAAGCGAATAAAAACGCTGCAACCAATCCGGATGCAGCGTTTTAAAAGCGTAGGCAATCTGAGCGATCTTTATGCACGGCGCTGTCGGCGCATACAAAGAAGCATGGACAGAGAAAAAAGCCCAGCGATCGCTGCAGAAGTTGAAGGCTCCGGAATCACAATAAATCCAAGCTGACTGAAACGGTAATCGCCGAGCGTGCCTCCGTCGTCGCCGATGCGATCGAATTCAACTCGACCAATTCCTTGGGATGCCCCCGCTTCAATCGCACTCCACACGAGATTGGTATTACCAGAAGCTCCGGATGTGCTGAATGTGCCAATGACATTTCCTCCGACTGCTGCATCGTAGACAGTCACATCAAAGCCGCGAATGACGGTATAGCTGATCGCAAAGGCAGCTACATTCTCAGAGAAAGTAATGGTTAACAACTGGTCGAGATTGGATCCGCCTCCCGCACTGATTAAGTGGTCCGACAAGTCTCCACCATCCGTAATGAAACGGGCTGCTATGCCGGTATCCACGATCGATATATCCAGATCGCTGGAATAAGCAGATAACAGGCTCCCGTAGCTGCCTGCCTTGGTGTAGGTGAGATCGCCGAGATATGTTGAAAAGTTCCCGAGGTTGGGAATACTGGAATCGGCGTAGGGAACGCTGATCTGGTCATCAAAGGTCCAGACGATCTTAGCCGAGCTGTTGAACGCGGAAACAGCCTGTGCGCCCGTCAAGGAATCGTAGTTATGAAGATAGCCGTTGCCGTAGTCATAGAGCTGCGATTGGTCGACCAAAGTGTTTCCCGTGGTGTCATTCCCACCCGGGTCTGTAAAGCTAACTTGAGCATTTAACGAGGCATATGAGCCCACAAGAAGACAAGTTGCTGCTAGAAATCGACTGGTAGACACAGCATTCGAAGGCATTAGGGGATTTGTCATGTTTATATGGGGTTAACAGTAAACAACTGGTTTGTTATTGATATATTTGATATGCCGTCAATGTTAATTAGATATTTGAAATCATTATTAGCCCAGCACCATGCACCCGATCAGTCGATTTTGCGTACTACTCCTAGTCAATTTATGCACTTTATATTCTCTACCGGCCGCTGAATGGACCCGGAGCTTTCAAGACGATTTTGAGCGCACAAACTCCACCAGCGCCGGAAATGAATGGGAGGACAACGAAGGCATCGCCAGCATTGAAAACGGTGAGCTGGTGCTGACGAATCTCAGCGGCGACAGCGGCTTCGACATGCGCGTTTCGCGGCCTGGATCGGAAGCAAGCCTCTCACAACGCATTGATGCCAGCTTTGTGCTCACGGACAACGGATCGGATCATCATTGCGCTTACGTCCGGGGACAGTCCCTCGTGCTCAACGGCGAAGAACTTTACCCTGTGATGCTTGCCAGCGTGCGCCACAGCGGATCGCTCTCGCTAACGCTCCGCTATCAGGGCGGCGCGGTATCTTATCTCTACACGCCGCAGGACACCAGTTTCACCCCCGTCATCGGCCACACTTATACACTGTCCGTCATGGCCGTGAACAATTACCCGACCCTGTTCGAAGCCACCTTGACCGACGAGGATACCGGCACACAGGAAGCCTACGTCAGTTACAGCAACTACGGCTTCTACACGAGCAGCAAAAACAACATGAGCCCCGATTTTTTCAACGAGGGCGTTTGTGGAGTCAGTATGCAGGGTGGTGCCAATGACACTGCACGCTACACCGAAATCTCGACTTACGAATGGACTGCAACCGGCGATTTGGATGCGGCCATCAGCCCGGCCGTGGCCCAGCACGACGGCAAAACTTACCTGGCCTCTCCCACCCCCGACAGCGGCACTCCGCCCTACACCGTCCGCTGGTATCGCGGCGGCAATGGTTTCACCCCTCCGCTGACCATCGACGGTTCGGGCAGCGGCTCAGGTGAATTCATAGGCGAAGGTATGACAGTGACCGACGAAAACCCGCCTGAAAGTGTGAGTAATTATTCCATCTCCTACCGTGCCGTTTATTTTGACAGCGGCGATCACGCGAGCACTGGTCTTGCCGGAAACATCATCAACCGAAACAGTCCCAGCAGCAAAACAATCGCCGCCCCCCTATGGATAGGCGACTCCATTACCTACGGCTATGCCACGAGCAGAAACACCAGCACCTCGCCCCCCAGCTACGCGGAAACCTTTCTGAAGAACGACACCGACTTAAGCCAAAGCCATAGCTTCCTCATGACAGGCTCCAATGCGAATCTGGGGCTATCGGGTCGAACCTCGACCGATATGCTTGGTCAAATCAAACTGATCATGGGGCGCGCGCGTCTCTACGGAGCCACCTTTAGCTCCATCATGCTCGGCACCAATGATTCCAAAGACTCCGTCGCGACCAGTCCGGAGACTTACAAGGCAAACATTCAGACCATCATGGACGGACTCTGGGCGGTCAACCCGGACATGCAAATCATCTTGAACAAGCCGCTCTGGTTCCTCCCCGACAGTGGCTACAGCAGCGACTTTTCCACGGCTTCGCTCGCACGTATCGACGAGTATCGCAGCCAATTGGATAAATTGGCCGATGGAACGCGCGTGGTGGTCGGCGATTTAACCGCTTCGGACGAAATCGAAAGCTTCGGCTGGACGGGCACAAGCGGTGTGAACAATGCCGCCAACGCCACCACCAGCTACCCGCCCCAACCGGATCCGGGCGCATCTTATTTAATCGATGGACTCCACCCCTACGACGGCGGTGCCCAAATGATTGCTCAACTCGAGTGGGGACCGAATGTAAAGCAGGCGCTGCAAGGCACATTCACCCCCTTCCCCGAATCACAATATACCTACGGCATGTGGGTGGAAGACCGTGGTCTTTCCGGAGAGGACGCAGCTGAAAATGCGGATTACAACCATAACGGAGTCGTCAACATGGTGGAATACGCACTGACTCCCTACTCGGATACGTTCAGCCAGGATATCCTGCCACAGATGGATGTCGGCGAAGATGGTATCAGCCTGCGCTACCAAGCACTTCGTGACAGCATCGTCTATCAGCCGATGTGGTCCGATGGACTCTCAAGCTGGTCGGACCAAGGCTTCCAGCTCTCGTATGAAAATGAAGAAACGATTGCATCCATCGGATGGGGTCCCGACGGACACCGTTTCCTCAAATTGGTCCTGCTGCCGAACTAAAGTCATATCGTATCTAAAGTGTATGAATTCTCAGCCCGAAGTGTATATGATTGTCTCGCTGCTCACTGAATAAGTGGCTTCGTCTTGAATCCCGCACACTCGGAAGCTCCCCCACGATTATTTTACATGCAAGAAGACCGCCTCACCATCGGAATCATCGGCCTGAACTTCGGTCGTCATATTTTAGCAGACTTGGAGAGCGGTTCAGCGGCCGAACACCTCAAACTCGGGGCAGTCTGCGACTTGGACGCGAATAAGGTCAACGAGTTCTCCAAACAGTATGGCGTTAAAGGCTATACGGATATGGACGACTTGCTGGCCGACCCGGAGATTGATGTCATCGGCCTCTACACCGGCCCGAAAGGACGCGCCCGCCTGCTCAGTCACATCATCCGCACGGGCAAGGATGTCATGACCACCAAGCCCTTTGAGCTGGATGCAACGGCAGCCAAAGCCGTCCTGGAGGAGGCCCAGTCGCTCGGCCGCATTATCCACCTGAATTCCCCGACTCCGAAGCCCAATGCCTTCATGGAGCAGATCCATGCCTGGGAACAGGAGTACCACCTGGGCAAGCTGGTCTACTTCGGAGGCGAAGTCACCGCTTCCTATCGGGAAGAACCCGACGGGACTTGGCTCGACGATCCGGAACAATGCCCGATGGCTCCGATCTTTCGCTTAGGCATCTACCTGATCAACGACATGGTCCGTATCGCGGGTGGGATCGACTCGGTACAAGGGCTCGGCACACGCGTCTTCACCAAGCGCCCGACCATGGATAACGCCAACCTGTGCCTGACTTTTCAAAATGGTGCGATCGGCAATATCTACGCGAGTTTCTGCGTGAACAACGGCCAGTTCTACGGAAATTCCCTCGTGCTCCACTACGAGAACGGCAGCATCTACCGCAACTGTGACATTCAGGATTATGGTACGTCCATGAATGAGTCACACCTGCGCATGGTGTCCGTCGATAAGGATCAGCAGCAAATCACCCGCGAGTGGCGCCAGCCCGGCGGCAGCGGGCAATACGCCTGGGAGGATTTCTGCGAGGCGGTCCGCAATCGAGACATTTCAAGCACACCGGCCGATGCCATCGTTCATGGCGTGCAAGTAATCGAAGCCATGATCCGGGCACAACACAGTGGCAAACTCGAAAAGGTAAACCACTAAGCCATGCTCAAAATCGGTCTCTACGGAATAAACGGACACCAGATCCATCAAGAGCTGGTCGATCACCCGCTGGCGGAACTGGCTGCCATTGCATCCTTTCCTCGAGAGAAGCTGCCGGACGCACTCAGGGACAACGATCGTATTCGTAAGTATGCGACACTGGAAGAATTGCTTGCGGATGACTCAATCGACGCAGTCTGCCTGTGTTCACCACGCCGCGCCGATCAGACCAAGGATACAATCCGGGCCCTCGAAGCGGGCAAACATGTCTACGCGGAAAAGCCCTGCGCATTGAACGAGGCGGATATCAATGCAATCATCGACGCGGCCGCCCGAACAGGCAGAGTCTTCCATGAAATGGCTGGGACTGCTTTTGGGCAGCCCTACTACGCCATACGCGAAATTGTCCGTAGCGGCATCCTCGGAGAGATCGTTCAGATCATCACGGAAAAGTCTTATCCTTACTATCCGGACCGCGCCCAGGATGAAGCCCTCGACGGTGGACTGATTTGCCAGAACGGCATTCATGCACTGCGCTTTATTGAGCACGCTGCCGGCACGCCCATCCAGTCGATCCAGGCAGTCGAAACCGGTTTCGGCAATCCAGTAGCCAATGGAGGCTTGCAAATGGCCGGCTCCATGATTGCAACGCTCGCCAACGGCGGCGTGGCCACGGTGAGCTGCAATTACCTGAACCAGCCGGGATCCGGCGTTTGGGGCGAAGAAAGCCTGAAGATTCTGGGCACCAAGGGGTATGTGGAATCGAGCTCGGGCGGCCAGCAGACACGGCTCGTCATCGGCGACCAGGATCTCGGCCCACTCGACAACGAGCAAGCGTCGGCGGATTGGTTGACTATAGTATTCAAGAATTTCCTAGGTCTTGCAGAGATGCCCTTTTCCCTAGCTGAAGAGCTTTCGCCCACCCGCTGGGCGATACGTGCCAAACTCAGTACAGAAAAATGACTCAGGGCGATCACGCCTCATATACCAAGAATTTAGTTACATCATGAAAAACAGACTCACTCCCCTGCTTGCATCCATTGCACTTTGCTCGGCCTATTTCATCCCCCAGAGCTTTGTATCGGCAGCAGATGCCGATGTCACCACCCCGACTTCGAACAACCGCGAAATCCATGTGCTGCCAGCACCCGGCCAAGTCGTCATCGACGGTGAGACAGGCGACTGGGACCTTTCGGCCGGCATCTGGAGCTATAACGATCCGACCTTGGTGGAAAAGTACTCCGTATGGACCCATTTGATGTGGGACGACAAAGGGATCTACCTGCTAGGACGCTACCACGACATCAATCCCATGCAGAATGATACCCGCGGCAAGGACTTCATGAAGAGCTGGCGAGCCGACGCAATGCAGGCGCGGGTCATCCTGGATGACGGCACCGACGCGGAGCACCAGATGCATATCAACCTCTTCTATTCGACGCCGGAGCAACGCCCGTATATGATCGTCAAACACGGAGGCTTTAAAGCCCAGCCTCCCTATGACGCCACCGGGCCCGACCGCCCCGACCTCCAGGAGAAATACGGCTCCACGATGGAAGCGGAGGGAGGCAAGATCGCCTTCAAGGAATGGGAGGATGGCAAAGGCTACAACATGGAAGCTTTCTGGCCATGGAGATACCTGCGACTCGACGGGACTCCATTGACAGCCGGCGATCAATTCGTCGTTGGTATCGAAGCGATGTGGGGCAACAGCGATGGAACCAGCGGGGCCCACCGCCTGGCCGACATTCTCAAAAACGACCAGGTGAACCGGATCTTTTTCTTTCGTGCCCGTAATGGCTGGGGCCGTGCCGTCATCAGTGCAAAAGGAAACCTGGACATCAACAGGCAGCAAGTCGCCTTACAGGAAGCGCGACTGAAGCAATTCGTGAATTACGACACCGAAGGCCCCATCGAAATCAACTATACGCTGGATGAAGAAAAGGATGTGACCATCGCGATCGATAATGCTGAGGGTCAACGTGTGCGTAACCTGTTTGGTCAATATCCCCGCAAGTCTGGCCCGCAGAGCGATTATTGGGACGGCTTGGACGACGACGGCAAGCCGGTACCTCCGGGCACCTACACGGTCACCATCGTGGATCACGAACCGTTCGAGATGGAACTCTTCAACAGCCTCTACAACGCGGCCACCCCTCCATGGAAAACCGATACGAGCCACCTCATATGGGGCAGCAACCATGGACACCCGATGTCAGCGGCCACTCGTGGCGAATCCATCCTCCTCGGATTTACAGGCACAGAAGGGGCATCGGGCCTGCTCAGTATCACCGGGGACGGTCTGATAAAATGGAACGATCATTACGAGCTCTTGGACGTCACCCTGGACGACCAATATGCCTATGCCTTCTCGCGGGACAGCTGGATCAAGAAAACCGCCATCCGACGCTACAACCTGCAGACGGGAGAGCTCGTTCTCTTCGAAGACGCCGGCAAGAGCCCGAATGCCGTACTTCCCGTTGAGAACGAGCAGGTCACAGACGGCACAATAGCAATCAGCGGAGGCAAAGTCTTTGTCTTCATCCGTGGGAACAAATTCTACCGTATCGAACCGGCAACCGGAGCCATCGAGCATCAAGTCGAAATTGTAGGCCTGATTGCACTGGACGACCGGAACGGCGTCCTGCGGGGCCTATTTGACGACGGATCGATCAAGGAGCTGAGTCCGGACGGTGTTGCAGCCAAAACACTCGTACAGGTAAAGAACCTGAAGGCCCCTGCGCGTTTTGCCATTAGTCAGGACGACAAGCGCATCGCCATCAGCGACAAGGCCACCAACCAGGTCTTCATCTATAATCTGAAAGGCAAACTGAAGCAAACACTCGGTACGGCCTATGCCGCAGTCGATGGCAAGCGTCCGGGTGGTAAGTTTATCTCCACGAACTTCATCCATCCGCACGGACTGGACTTCGATACACAAGGTCGTCTCTGGATAGCGGAAGCGGAAGACACCTGCCGCCGGGTCACATGCTGGTCCTCAAAGGGCCAACTGCTGAAGCAATACTGGGGGGCCGCCGACTATGGCGCCATGGCGGGCTTCCCTGTAACAAATGACTCCACACGCTTCATCGCACATGGTGTGGAATTCAAGTTGGATCCGGATCTGGACATCATGCATCGCCCCTCAATGGAAAAACCGCTGTTCTTCCACCCTGAGTTGGGAAAGACCCGCGGTTTTGTCTATAAGTACAAAGGGCATGAATACGCGGTCTCGGTCCCCGGGTTCAACAAGCAGGACTACGTCATCATCGCAAAGCGGAACGATGCAGGCGTGTTCTCGACAGTGGTTAAAATCCAATATCCGGTCAGACATGGAAACAAGCTGGAATCCGGTTGGGTCTGGACTGATTTGAATGAGAACGGGCTACAGGACGCGGGCGAAGTCTACGAAGGTTTTGAGGCCAAACGTCACTACTGGAGCAATGGGTGGATGCGTACGGACCTGACCTTCATCACACCGGATCAAAAGCTCTTCCCGCTGAAGAAGCTGACCAAGACAGGCGTACCCGTTTATGATTTCGCACATCCTGAAAAACTCCCCTACGGCTTTGAGCCCGATTTCTCCGCCAATCGTTCCGGCACGATTGCCATGGACCGGGCCGGCAACCTCTCCGACGGCATCAACTACGCCACAGTCGACGGACGCACCGGCAGCTATCCAAATCCGTACGGACGTCATGACGCCCCGGCCGCCCGGCGTGGCTTGCTGATCGCTCCCTTCCGGACCAACGGCGTCATTGAGGACGTCCCCGGAATCGACAGCTTCACCGCAATCGGAGGCGATCGCGGCGAATGGTTCCTCATCTCAATGGATGGGCTGTACCTCTCCAGCATCTTGCAGGACATCAAGGGCGATGTCACCCTCGACGAGACACTCACCGGCGGGGAATCCTTCGGCGGGTTCATCTGGCGCGATGAGCAAGACCGCGTGCTGCTACAACTGGGCGGTTCCTCCTACCGGATCATGCAGCTCCACGGCACGGAGACGATCCGCAAGCAGACTCAAGCAATTGAAGTCACTCAGGCACAAGTCATGGAAGGCATCCGATTGGCAGAAGCCAAGGCAGCCGCCTCCCCCAATGAGCCGGAGCAACTCACGATTGCCCGGATCCGCAAGCTGCCCCAATCCGCTCCGGATCCCGATAGTCGCTCTCAGGACTCAATCATCACCGGTGCTCCCACCGCACGCATCCAAGAGGAAGGCGACCGGTCAAAATGGTTCAGGGTATCCCTCGCGCACGACACACGCAAACTGGCAATCGCCTGGCAGGTCAATGACTCCAGCCCCTGGAAAAATGCCGAGAAACAATATACCCACGCCTTCATCGGCGGGGATGCGGTCGACCTGAAATTGGACGTGCCCGGCCGCGGATCGATTCGTATCCTGGGCGCCAACATCGGAGGGACCAACAAGGTGATCTATTGGCAAAAGACCGCCCCGGAAAAGGAGAACCCGATGACTTATGTCGTCCGCAATAACCCCGCGAATGCCCAGGAGTTTGATGTGGTCAAGTTGCTGGACAGTGCCAAGTTGTCGGTGAGCCAGGGCATGCTCGGTTACAGTGTGCTACTGACCGTCCCCCTCGCTGATCTGGGCATTGATCCGGATCAAATCCCCGGGCTCAAAGGCATCACCGGTGTCATCTTTTCGGATCCGGCCGGCAACAACCGGGCCTCCCGGCTCTACTGGCATGACAAGGCGACCGGCATGGTCAATGACGTGCCCTCCGAATCCAAACTTTCCCCCGACCGCTGGGGTCCAATCGAAATCGCCAAATAGACGATGAAAAGGAAGCAAATCGCCGCTATTCTCGTCAGTGTCCTAGCCCTAAATGCCATGACTTTACCGGCCGTTCCGACTCAGCTCCTGACAAATCTGGAACAGGGGAAACAGCAAACCGTCGTCACCTACGGCACCAGTTTGACCGACAAGGGCAAATGGGTGCCGGATCTGACTGAAGCACTGAAGACACATTTCCCCGGACAAGCCACCGTTGTCAACAGCGGCGGCTCCGGCCAATGGTCCCAATGGGGCCTTGCCCATCTGGAGGAGCGCGTCATCAGCAAGAACCCGGACACGGTGTTTATCGAATTCTCCATCAACGACGCAGTGGCCCGATTCGGGGCCACGGTCGACGATGTCCGGAGAAACCTCGAAACCATGATCGCCCGTATTCTGGAAAACAATCCGGACTGCGAAATCATTCTCATGACCATGACCCCGGGGAATGCTTATCCCGAAGGTCACCGTTCCTACCGTAAGGACATCGAGGCACATTACGAAATGTACCGCCAGGTGGCCCGCGAGCGAGGCTTCCTCCTGATCGATCACTACCCGCGCTGGAAGCAATTGCAGGCGGAAACTCCGGAACGCTTCAAACGCTACGTCCCGGACTCGATTCACCCCATCCCGGAAGGCTGGGATGCCATGGTCACGCCCTACATTTTCGAGGCAATCGGCTTGAAAGCGCCAGAGCATGGCAACTTCCCCAGTCCTGGACGCTAAACAGATGCATTCCTGGTCCTGAAACTTGAGCAAAAGTCTGGACATCGAACGGCTTGAATCAGACACTAGTGTGGCATTTACTACAGTAAATGCTCCATTCCCCGTCTTCGATTCTACGTAGCCTTTACAATGTCTATTTTTAAACATGTCAGCACACTGACGGCGGCTTCCGCATGTCTTTTTTTGTCCACCTACCAAAGCAGTCACGCCGAACTTATTGCCTATGAAGGCTTTGAAGACTATAATCCCGGAGACGGATTGGCGGGCATGACCAGCACAAACGGAGGCACCGGTTGGTCCTCTGCCTTTTCCGTCACTTCTACAGGAGGCGGTTTTCCTTCTGCCACCAGGAATATCGACTACAGCAATGGTTCAATCAACGTGGACGGCGGTAATACCAGCTACTACTCAACTGGAGACAACAGTAACTATTATTTGAATCGAACTTGGAGCGGTGGCGTGGATCTCACTCAAGGATCTGGAAACGCACTCTATGTCAGCTTTCTCTGGCAGACCCGCACCGGCGAAAGTCGACCAGCCGGCGATGGAACCACTAATAGTTTCTTTCAAGTTATTTTCAGCGAAAGCACGAGTACCAATACCTATTTTTATGGGGTCATTAACCGCTTTGTCACGGACGATCATTATTGGCAGGCACGCTACAACAACGTTGCCAACACCGGCCCAAGCTCCACTTCCGATCAGGTTTACATGGTCGTGATGAAACTCGAGAGCGGTAGCATTTCACTCTACCTCAATCCAAACAGTAATTCGGAAGGCAGTCCCACAGTCACTCAGACCGGTGTTCAACTCACCGGCACCAATTGGGACTCGGTGGATACAATCAGCTTCCGGCAGGCCGTGGGCGCATCCAATTGGAATATCGATGAAATCCGCATCGGAACAAGCTTTGCCGACGTCATCGTGGTACCGGAAGTCAGTAGCTTTGCCGCAGTGCTCGGCCTGCTATCATTGGGCCTCGTAATCAACCGACGCCGCGCCTCCAGCTAGCGATCCGCAACTGAAGTTGCCTCTGAATGTATTGAATGAGCAAGTCTTCCTTGCTCATTTTTTTGTGCACTGATCCGGAGACTCGAATCAGGTCATACTCCAAGAGGCCCCTGCTTCTCGCACTCCCAGATCTCAAGAGGAGGCGGCTTTACTATATACAGCTATTGCATCCGACTGCCCCACTCACAGTAGCTCTGCCGGCAGACTGTCAGACCTTTGTTGCAGCCTGAAAAAGAGTGTGACTCGCACGACAAAAACTTGACAAACTGCCACCTCCTATCTCTATATAAGAGACGTTCTAATCGACTCGAAATATAAAACCTCATGAAAATCGTTACCACAGCACTGATCTCCAGCTCCACACTACTCCTTGGACTCAATTCGGCTCAGGCCGTACTCCTCGCCTATGACGGCTTCGAAGACTACGACACTTCCAGCACATTCGAGACTTTGACGTCCAGTAATGGAGGCACCGGCTGGACGGACAGTTTTGCAACGACACAAACAAATACTGGATTTGTGAGCGGTGCTCGAAATATTGATTATAACAGCGGAGCCATCCAAATAGATGGTGGCACACGGTCACTGTTTTCCACCTATACCAACAGCTCCATGTCCATTGACCGCTCATGGTCAACGGGCGTCGATTTGAGCGCTGGCTCCGGCAACGCACTCTACGTCAGTTTCCTTTGGCAAACACGCACCGGAGATACTTCGGCTGAATCCGATGGGACCAACCCCGGCTTTTTTCAAGTCACGGTGGGTGAAGGCGCTGGCGATACGACTTATGGTGTCATAAACCGACAAAACACCGGTCTTGATCCGGTTGACTGGCAGTGGCAGGCACGCTACGCCAATAGCAGCAACACAACCGATGGCCCCACCTCAGTCGTCGATGACGTTTACTTTGTCGTCATGAAGATCGAAAGCGGATTAACTTCGGTCTTCATCAATCCCACATCGACTACCGAAGGCACACCAACCATTACCGAAAGCGGGAACCAGCTGGACAGTAGTTGGGATGCGGTCGACTCGATCACTATTCGACAAGCCTTAGGGAGCACAAATTGGAACTTTGACGAATTGAGAATTGCCACCACCTATGAGGAAGCGGTTGCTGTTTCTGTTCCTGAACCAGCGACCTACGCAAGTATTCTGGCGGGACTCTGCTTATCACTCGCAGCCATCAGACGGCGGAGAAAATAGATCAACTAGACCCGTGTTCAAACCACTCCCAGAGGATGCCATGCCTCCTCTGGCTCATGCAGAGATTCATGCCGTTCAACCAGCGCAGCCTCAATCTCCAAGCAGGAACGTTTCAGCGCACTGAGTTGCTTGCGGCCATTACTTCCTTCAGGAAAATTAGCTAAGGCAACTGCCGCCACCACCTTACCTTCCTGGCGAATCGGATAGGCTTCGGTAATCTTATCCGGTTTTCCATGATACGCGTGACGACTGAAGCCTTCAATCCGGATTTGATGTAACTCATCTTTCAAGCCTTTCAACCCACCGTACCCGCTCAGATCCCGCTTTCCATAAAGCGCATCGACCTGGGTGTCGTCCAGTTCAGCCAGAAGTACACGGCCAATACTTGAATCCAGTGCGGGTACAGGCTGTTTAAAACCGATCGCCTGCACGATATCGCTACCGGGAAAATGATAGTAAAGGTAACTGACCATATCCTTCCATAGAACCCCATAGGCCACAATACACTTGTAACGATTCAAAGATTCAAGCACCGGAAGAGCTGGCCGCAAAATGCCCGAGGCGTAGAGACTCTGTGCCGCCAAGACATGAAAACCACTCCCCACGGAAAATTTCCGGTCCGCCGTTTGACGGGCAATCCCCATCATCACCAGAGTCTTTAAAATACGATTCGCCCGGTTACGATCGATGCCCATGACTCGCGCCACTTCCGCGTTCCCCAAGGGGCGCGCCGATGAAGCCAACCACTGCAAGCATTCGATGCCAGCAATGATACTGTTGTTCGGCTGGGAAAACGATTTCTCCGAGGTCGTATTGTGGCTCATATTTCTAAGTAGTGATAAAAATCTTCAAAAAGCTAGCTCTCGCAAACTACAGGGGCAAAGTAAATTTTACGTTGAGCGTGAAGGACTTCTGGAGATGCACAATCTGTATTTACTTCCATAATAGGCTTCAAATAGACGCCAGGGACTCCTACGCCACACCAGTTTGATAAAGAGATCAATCGGTGCTTAGGACTGCCTTTAAAGAAGCGTATACCAAGCGTATAGCTCTACTTTCATCGTCTGTTTTGTAGATTCAAAATCTCTGCGGATGTGCCGCTTGCGCATCCCACTTCACCCCATATCTACCTCACATGCAAAAAACAAAACCGAATAGATTCGGGCTGTTTCGGCGTGCACTGCCCCCATTGGTCTTGTGCGCAGCCAGCCCCATCGCCCTGCTGGCCAGTACACCACTGGTATTCACACATACCAAACATGCATTACCCGGAGATGTCATCATCCTGCAAGGAGCCGACTTTATCCAAGGCAGTGATTTGCCGGAAGTCTGGATTGATGAAATCACCGGTGACAGCGATGCCCCGACGACCGAAATACGCATGCCCGAAGTGCTCTCTTACTCAGAGAGTTTCATTCATGTCCGCATCCCGTTTTCTCTGAATGAAGGGCTCTATGCTGTCACCGTCCAATGCGGGTCCGACCAGAGCGATCCAGTCTGGATTAACAAGGCCGAGCCTTGGCAAATCCTGGATCTGGCAGGTACAGAGATTGATCCGAACCGTTCGTTTCGAATCTCCGGTTGGAACTTGGACCTGGACGGAGCGACGCCTCAGGTCTGGTTCGA
The DNA here is from genome assembly GCF_027257905.1 of Coraliomargarita parva. Lineage (NCBI taxonomy): Bacteria > Pseudomonadati > Verrucomicrobiota > Opitutia > Puniceicoccales > Coraliomargaritaceae > Coraliomargarita > Coraliomargarita parva. The sequence continues at coordinate 323,382 of NZ_JAPZEI010000003.1, read as the reverse complement.
AGACACGGCAAGCCTCACCCGGACTGCCGGGATTGTGAGTGACCAGAACCGCGCGAATTTGGCCTATGTGACTGCCCCCTCGTCGCTCGAACCGGGAAAAGACTACAAGCTAATAGTCAGCAATGGCTATGGAGAGAGCTATGGAGAATCCGACGGTCCGACATTGAGCTGCATTCCCACTCCGGTCGATGCACTCAACCTGGGCGTGCCCTGGGCAGATGACTTTGCCTTTGCCGGCACAAACGTCTACGATGTGACCAGTGACCCACGACTGACCAGCTATGCCGCGGGCGATGGCATCACGGATGACAGTGCCGCGATACAAGCGGCCTGTGATAAAGCCACAGCCGCAGGCGGCGGCTGCGTTTATCTGCCAGCCGGCACCTATTTGCTTGGTTCCGATTTAAGACCCAAACAAAATGTCGTGCTTCGTGGAGCCGGGATGGAGAATACGACCCTCGTCGGAAATATTGCGCCTTACATCGTCCACAGCACCCTGGGAACCACATTCTACAATGGAATCATGGAGTTGACTGTCACCGGTGGACGCGTACGGATGCACAGCTTCCAAGCCAATTCCGGCCCAGTGTTTTTCGTACGTGCAAGGGTGGATCATGAAGCCGGAACAGGACTTGATGTCCGGGGCATCAAAACACACTTGCTCGTTAAAGACAGCGAATTGATCACCCGAGCCATCGATAAGAAAGGCGTCTATGAATGCCTGGAATCTCAAAATATCCTGTTCCAAAACAATTACGTCCAATGGTCGGACGGACGACTGGAGGCAGGCAGCTGTAACAACATGCAAATCGACGCTTGCACCTTCGCGCGCACAGTCGAAACCGACGGTGTTTTGCTCGGATACGGCGGCTGGGAAGTCTCGAACTGTGATTATCTCTCCATTCTGGATAGTGAATTTATAAAGCTAGGAGAAGGTCCGATACCGGACGGCAACGATAGTGAAACAATACTGAATCAATACATCCCACGCTTTGGGGCTGGTTATCTCACATCTGCCACATCAACCACTATAAGTGATACGAGCGAAAGCTGGATAACAGACGAACTCTCGGATGCCGGAGCTTATGCGGTCATTATTTCGGGTCCCGGAGCCGGACAGTGGCGTCAAATCAGTTCAAACACATCCGATACCATTACCGTATCCCCCGCCTGGGAGGTGACACCAACCAGTACCTCGGCCTACACCATCACAAGACTCGACACAAACTGGTTGATCGCAGGCAATACCTTCAACGACTGCAAGCGTACGATCATGCTCTACAGCTGCAGCATGACCGATGTGGCGATTGTCGACAACGACCTGATCAACTGTTTCGAAATCAACCTTCGATCCGATCAACGTTTATTCGACACGCCCCACTCCCGCTTCAATGTCTTCCGTAACGTACTGCTCGATAACAATGAGCAGCTCAATACAAACGGAGTATATCCGGTCCAATTGAGCTGCGTACAAGTGGTACCCTCCTCGAGCGAAAGTATTATTGGCAACGGGTTCTGGGATGTCGTGGTGCGCAATAATGCGATCGATACAATACGTCCTAACCAAACCGGATCGAACAAATACGGTGTTTACGGGGAAGGCTATTTTGCAATTGGAATCGGATGGGGAGACCATGTGGGCCCCGCTGGTTTACAGGGCATCGTCTTCGACAAATGTACCGCTTATGATTTAGATACCGCCTTTCACATCGATACCGGAGCCGTGCAAACAACCTTTTGGAAACCGGTCACGGACAACATCGGAACGCTGGTGGAAAACGAAATTGAGGATGGCGCGACAGAGGGAGCGACAGAATCCAGCATCATAGAGTTCTCTAAACTCTACATCAACAGCTGGGACCCGCAATTGAATGTCTCCATCGACATGGACCCCATCACACCTGTCAACTTCTTCGACTGGTTGGAATTCGGCACGGGAACCACTACGACCGGCCAGTTCACCATAAGCGACAGCAATAGCGGCAATGCCGCAGCCCAAGGCGGTTTCATTGAATTTGAAACGCTTGCCGGCTATAATTATGCCCCGGGCAATGCCCATGGCCCGGATAACTTCGAAGAGGTTGTCGCCTCACTCAACACCTTGCCGGCAGGGACCTACACCTTGCGTCTGGGTTTCGACTACGCCAGCAACTTCACGGACGATCGCTATGTAAAGTTCCTGATTCACAGTGACAACGACAACAAGGACAGTGGCGGAAACGATCGCTGGGAATATGGGGGCGGCACCATAAGCTCAACCAACGACCTCCATAGCTTCAGCCATTTCCAAACCGATTACACCATCACGCTGGTGGAGCCGACAGAACCGGCACCGCGCCCCGAGGGCAGCTTTGAAGTAGGCAAGCTTACCGGCTTCAGCATTCGCTTCTATCAGGACGCCCGGCAGACCGGCAATCCGGATCTCTACCTGCGAATCGACAATCTGTCGCTCGATCTGCTTTAGAGTGTGAACCAGCTCCCCGAAGGAATGATACCTTCGGGGAGCTTATGCATCGGTTTACATCGCTGCCGCTTAAGAACCAACCAGTCTGCAGACAGATCACTCACTCCCGAGATCGAGCGCCATCCTGGCAGTCGTCGGAAGATTTTTCGGAACGATACTGTAGCTTAGATCATTCAAGTCATCACCCTCCAGACCAATCATACCAACCTCAAGCTGCCATTGCCATTGAGAGAAATTAGTCTTGAAGGAGAGTAGATTCCACCCTTTCCGTACCGATGACTCGAAAAGCTGTCCTCGGGCTTTGCTTGTATCGCCCGAATAAATACTGTCTCCGTTAAGCCAAACCTGCGAGTAACTGACACCCGCGAAGCCGGGACGGGAAACCGTCAATCGAACCGGACGGGCATGCTCGCTATAAATCCAACGCAGTCCATAGCCGATTTCTCCAGGGCGGAAGTAAGTGACTTGAGCGAAGTCGACGACTGCGGGATCCCCGTTCCCGCCATAGTTCACATTGCCGATAAATCGATCCCACTTGAGCGGCTTCCCCGGCTCAATTTCTCCATTCGTCAAAAGCAGATCCAGCCCCTCGCCCGTCCGCACAGCCATGTCGGAATCCAGTGCGCCCTTGTTCGGGTCATAGACTCCTTGGCTCCACCCAAACCATCCCTTGTTCGCCGTCGCCAAAAGCCAAGGCGCAGGAATCGACACCTCGCATGTTTCTTCCCCCGAGCGGATCTCAAATGGGTTGACGCGCTTCGCGAGTCGCGCGGTCAGTTCGAAACGGTACACATCCTTGGACGATGCCAAAAGATCGCATCGCCAGCCATCCGGAAGCTCCACTCGGGCGACACCATTTTGAGCGTATACCGTCAACTCGAAGACAGCCTCATCCGTCAATACATCGGACAATTTTGGCTCAAGTTCGTAGGAAATTCCGGACGAATCCGCCGGAACAGCCTTTTCCAGCATCAATGTCGCCGCCTCGGCCTCACCGAAACCGCGCAACATGCCTGCCGCGATCATAGGATGTCCATATCGGTTTGGATGCACCTGGTCATGCGAGAAATGAAAGTCCGGCTTTAGACGTCGCCCGGCGGCCAGTACCTCCCATGCGGTTTCCCGGGTCGGAAGAATGAGACAATCCTCTTCCTCAGCCAAAGCCTTCAGAGCTACAACCATCCGGTCCATCGCCAGGTTCTTCGGTGAATTCGTATCTTCAGTGCAAGGCGTCGGGGTGGCCAAGGCCATCACCCGCGGCGAACTCCGTTCCCGCACGGCTTGAAGCAGGCCCCGATACTGCGCTTTCCACTTCTCAATCCCCGCATCAGTATTAGCTAGGTGTGTGGAAAGCACATCGTTCATCCCTAACATAATAACAACGACATCGGCATGCTTGTCCAACTCGACGCCAACCTGGTATTTTTTGACATCAAGTGTGCCCGTTTTCTTTTCCCGACTGTTCTTCTCGATATTTCGCCAGGAACCCACGGTGTGTCCGCTGCCCCCCAGCGGTATGATCGTCTGCGCATTGCTGGCATCAACCGCTTTCAGGGCATCACGAATCAACCAAACCCAGCCGTGTTCATTCCCGCCCCCCTGACCGGTGATACTATCGCCAATGAAGACAATACGGTCCTCCGGCTGGAGTATTTTCGCGGAAAGCGATCCTGCCCAGAGAACAGAACAAACAAGACAAAGAAATAGAGTATACAGGCGCATGTAAGAAAAATGCCCCAACGAAGCATTAAAACAATTCACAGGCGAGTATTCACTTTGAAACAGTTTCTCCTGCCGAATATCTTCTCCTAACTGAGTTCGGATGAAGCAGGAATTGTAGCCGCCTCAGCGTGCCTCGGCGTAACAAACCCGTAGACGGCTCCCCAAGGTGGTATAACATTCACTTTGATACAAATTGTAAGCAGTATACTATTTGTATGAACTGCATCGGACCATTTCTTCAGGTTCCACAGAAACATGCCCTCCATCAATCCACACATCGGCACCGGTGAACGGGGCAACTGTCTCATCGGTCCCTGCCTGCCGTTTGGCCTGGTCAAGATCGGTCCCGACATCCGCTATCCGCAGCCCAACTCCGGCTACCGTCCCGGCAAGCCCATCATCGGCTTCTCCCACACCCATATCGCCGGAACCGGCGGGGCTGCCCGTTACGGGAACATCCGTATCATGCCACTCGCCAAGCCACCGAGGCAGATACCGGTACCGCCTTTCTACTGCCTTCCCGCCACCAACAGCCACTGGTCAATTCCGACTTCGGAAAACGCCTCTCTCGGCGAGTATCGCTGCCAGTTCAAAAACGGGATTTCAGTCGCACTCACTTGCACCCGGCATGTGGGCATCCACCGCTATCATTTCCCGCAAGGCAGCAATCCCCAATTGCTACTTGATATCTCTGCCATCCTGCAAGCGGGCACGGCACCCGCCGGGCAAGCCCCTTACGCGGAAGACTGGGAACTGGAGGGGTGCTGCCGTGCTGCCGAAGTATGCATAGCGGACGCGCACACACTCTACGGATGGGCCGAGCACCAAGGTGGCTGGGGGCATCTGGAGCGCAACCGTGTTTATTTTTACCTGCGCAGCCGCACGGCATTCCTCAACGAGGGCATCGTCAATCAGGACGGCGTTCAAAAGAGCCGAACAGGCTCCGGCTCCCTGCTGCGCACCCTACTGTCATTCAGCTCGAAAACCGTCGAACTGGAAGTCGGCATTTCCTTTCATTCGATCGACCAGGCGAAACATGCGGTGGAGAATGAGTCGGCCGGACGGGACTTTGCAAGCATCCGTGAAGATGCCCGCAAGGCCTGGCAGCCCTGGATTCAACGAATCGAGGTCGAAGGCGGCAATTTAGACCAGCAAACCTTTCTGAAAACCTCCCTGCTTCGACTCTTCACCCAGCCCGTCGACCTACGCGGCGACGGCGGCAGCGGCTTGACCGACATTTGCTGCCTCTGGGACAGCATTCGCAACGCCAACTCCCTGCAGCACCTGATCGCACCTGAGTTTTCGGCCGACCTGATGAATAGCCTGCTCGATAATGCCGATTCCAGCGGATGGCTACCCGATGCCCACCTGGCCGGGCATACCGGGTACCAGCAAAGCGGATGCTGCGCCGAGATCTTGTTTTCCGAAGCGGCACGTAAGGGCGTAGCTGGTGTCGATTATCGACGCGCCCTCCTTGCCTGCCAACGCAATGCGGAAACGCCCTCTCCCGATCCACGCTACTACGGACGCTATCTGGATGATTACGAGCAGCTCGGTTACCTCACCACCAATGTGCCCAAAGGTGCCGTCAACCGGCATATCGAATACAGTTATCAGGACTGGTGTATCGCCCGCCTGGCCGAACATCTGGGGCAACCCGACATGATGAAACATTTCGACACGAAGGCGCGCCGGCTCTGGAACCTCTGGCATCCGGAAAAGCGGCTTTTCCTGCCCCGGGATCCGTCCGGGGACTGGATCCCGGTTGAGGAACCGGAAACCCAGTCATGGGACGGCTGGAACGATCCGTACGCTTACGAAAGCTCCCTAGCCCATTGGTCCTTCTGTGGCCTGCACGACATCACCGGTCTGATTGAGCGGCATGGTAGCCCCAAGGCTTTCAGTCACCACCTTGACGGATTTCTGGCCCGACATCCAAAGATCGAGAAGGAAACCCGGATGATCCTGCCCCACCTCTACGCCTTCGCAGGTCGTCCGGACCGTACGGCACATATGGTGGCGAACAGCCTGCGCGAGAATTATTTGAATCATCCCGACGGCATGCCCGACGACGAAGACATGGGCTGCCAAAGCGCTTACTACATCTGTAATTCGATTGGGCTGTACCCCATTTACGGGCAGACCCTGTACTCGCTCGTCCCCCCGGTATTCGAAAAGTCCCTACTACATTATGGCGAAAGCGGCAAAGAACTGGAAATCCGGCGCAAGGGCGAGGGATCGGCCATCCAAAGCATCCGCATTAACGGCAGAACTCTGGAGAGCACCCTGATTGAGCATCAGGCGATTGAGGATGGGGGCATTCTGGAGATCACGGTGAGCTAGCACCTGATTCACTCCGTCATCTGTCGAAGCTTTCGCGGAGAGACACCAAAACGTTTTTTCACCCATACCGAGAAGTGTGATAAAGAGCTAAAACCGAGATCATAGCTGATCGCTTTGATGCTCCGACTGGTTTCCTGTAAGGCATTCACTGCCAAACGTTTTTTTCGCGTTTCCCAATACTCGGCAATCGTCATCCCCAAGTGCCCGACGAAAAGACGGTTCAACTGGGTGACACTCAAACCGACGAGTTCGGCAATCTGCTGCTCGGTAAAAGTCTCCTGCGTATTGCGGCGATCCATGATACTCGCGGCTGAAGAGACACGCTCGTCGAGTTGTGTCGCTAAAATCGGTTCCAGCCCCTGATTCAGCATGGTTTTGGCATAGGCAACCAACCAGGCATAAAAAAGACGTTGCTGGTCCAGAAAGGTATCCAGTTGTTGCGGCATGCGCTCAAGTGTCGCCGTCTCGAAAGAGATCCCCTCGAACAGACGTGCCAAGCGTTCGCCGAGACTGCTCAGCGACTTGGCACAGTCCTGTGGAATCTCAACCGTCTTCGAACGGTTGAAGAGAGGTGTGCCCTCCTTCCACTCGACAATAAAGCGCACGCTCAGCATGACTGCGTCCTTCGAAAAATGCTGCATGCCCTTTTCATGCTTCGGAAAAATCCAGCAGCCGGCCTGGTACGACTCCCGATGGTTCGCGAACTCCAGTGTGACCGAGCCATTCCGGATAAACCAGGCAACGACACCTTCGGGCCGATAAGCGCTGTGAAGGAAGTGCTCACGCACCGGACCATCATAGGCCCAGATCAGCCGCGTCGTCAGTTCATTCCAATTTTCAACGAGTGGTTTGGTGGCAGTCATCCCTCGAGGCCAGACCGAATCCAGCGAGCTCAATGATAAATTTATAAAAGTTTTTGTATAAATTAGACTACCGTCTGGATTTGTCAACCCAGGCTGCAACGCCATCAATGATAGTATCTCAAATAAACAACCCCGAATCCACCCAATACACGATGCGAAATCAAATCTACTTCACAAGCTTCCTCACTCTCCTGGGCTTAGTCACTTCAGCCGCGAGATCACAGGCAGATGTACTCATCAATGACAGCTTTGATGTGGGAGCATCCCCCACACTGGCCGACGACGGCGACGACCCAAACGACACAAGCTGGACCGCGGTCGCCGGCTACACCTCAACCGCGCTCAGCACGACCGATCAGTTGGGCTCTGGCAACTCACTCTATGGGAATGTCGGCGGCCAATCGGTTAACTTGCTGAAAACAACTTTCACAGAGCAAACCCTCAGTCAAGTCGGAGCCAGCCTCAGTGTCAGCTTCGATTATCGCACGCAAAGCACTCTAAGTTCAGGTAATTCATATGTTCCGGCTTTCGGGTTTTACGACTCAGATGGAGGCACCTCATCCAGCAACTCATTGGCACCCGATGGCTTTGAAGGCTATTTCGCACGCGTGGATTATGATCGCGTCTTCCTACAGGGAGAAACCGGGCTCGATCATCTCTCTGTGGCGGGCAGCGACGTCTTTGACCAAGCCAACCAATACTACACCGACATGGCTGGCACTGTTGGGAATTTCGACGGCTCAGAACGGAATTTCACCTTTACGATCACCCGTATCGCCGACACGGGTGCCGACGGCTTTGACGACATACAGATGACCATAACCGGTATCGACCCGACGAATTCCACAAACAACTTTTCTTTTTCATCGATCTCAAATGTGACGAGCGCACAAGACTACGAGTTTGATATGCTTGGCATACGCTCCAGGGCTGCGAACTATTGGATCGACAACATCGTGGTCACTAGCTCGATCCCAGAGCCGAACACCTTTGCCTTGTTCGGAGGCAGCCTCGCCCTCGGCGCCGTCATGTTGCGTCGCCGCAGGAAGTAAGCACGGAGGCCGACGTTGTAGCCGCCTCAGTCTCGGAGGAGGCCGTAGGATCCTAGCCCGCCCCTTGCGTTAAGAGGCACCAATCGCGCCAGAGACTGGCGCGGCTACAACGCATACCCGCTCACCGATCACACATGCCTCCACTGCCCTTGAAGTTGGGACAATTTCGGCGACTCGGGAATCCCATAGCTTTGTCGCAGTAAATGATGATGCAGCACACGCATACCTTCCGCCCCAATGGCGGCTCGGTTCAGTGAAAGATGCGTCAACGATCGCAGCTCGGGCTTGAATTGAATCGCATAATCGTTGAGCAATAAGAAATTCTCCCGGGCGAAGGGCCAAGCCTCCAGCAGTTCCTCATGAATGGTCAAGAGACCATCAACCTTCTTCGAACGACACCATTTCTCAAAGTCATCTCGACTGTCAGGATCAGTCTGATAGCACAACTTGGACTGCCCCTCGATCCCCGCCAGATAGCCCCCCATCCAGCGGTGGCCGGTGCGTGACTCATAGGCCCCACCCACCGCAAATCCGATCCGACCGCATCCGCGTCCCCGGAGGATACGACAGGCGGCAAAAGCCCCCTGAAAGTAGTCCATGGCCACCGCATGCATGGCTGGCTTGTGCACCAAAGCGCCCAAGGAAACCGCCGCAAAGCGATCCCAGGCCCAACCGCTGAAATCCGACTCATGATCGGAGGGCCCCAGTAAGAGCCCCCGAACCCCTCGATGATAGAGCACCCTCTGCAACTGGCTTTGCGCTTTTTGCGTCTTCGGCATGCGCTGCAACTCGATTCGATAACCATAAAAGCGCGCTTCAGCCTGGGCTCCTTCAAAAACGCCTCGACTGTATTCAGTCCCATCACAATCCAGAAAGACCAAAGTGCTGCCGTCCCCTTTCCCACCGCCTACTGTTCGATAAGCTGACAAGGCCGATAAAAGAGGATCCGGGTGATAGCCGAGTTCTTCGATCAAAGCCAATACCTTTTGCCGTGTCGCCACCTTCACGGTCGGTTCCCCACGCACCACCCGCGACACTGTCATGCGGCTCACCTTCGCTACCTGAGCGACGTCCGCTAAAGTCGCCCGCTTCCCCTCTATCTTCGCTGCAGTAGAATCCGCCATGGAATGTTACTGTTACCATTTTGGCTGGCTTTTCAATGCAGAACTCAGTCGCATGCTAGTCTCACATGGAAACAAAACTCCCCCTGAACTTCTCCGGCGTCGTGCCTTCACTGGCACAAGTCGCCGACTTTGGCCCCCCCCGAACCGAGATTGGTATCGGTTGCCTCATGCCCTGGCAGGACAAGTTGTATGTGCTGAACTACAGCTCCCACCGGGCAGAAACCGGGACAGGCACCGGACTGCGCGTGATCCATGCGGACTTTCAAATGACGCAGCATCCGGACGCGGTCGACGGCACTTATGCCAACCGCTTCACACATGCCCCCTCCAGCCAATTGGTCATCGGACCGCACATCATCGATACGGATCACAATGTCCGCACCGTGAAAGAGCTGATCGACATTCGACTCTGCGGCACCGCAACCCACCTGACGGATCCCGACAATCTCGTGTACATGTTGGGCATGGAAGGTGAACTCTTCGAGCTCAACGTCCACACACTTGAAACCAAACACCTCTTCGACCTGACCAAGGAGCTCGGTACACCGGGCGAAGGTAGCTGCCACTTCAAGGACTGCTACTGCAACCATGGCCGACTCGTCATCGTGAACAACGATTATGAGGAAGGTGACTTCAAAGGTGAGCGTAAAGAAGGCACTCTGGCCGAATACGACGGTGAAAAGTGGACCGTGCTGGAGCGCAAGCCCTTCGTCGCTGTTAACGGACTCGGCTACTTTGGCAAAACCATCTTCGCCTCCGGCTGGGACCGTGCCTCCGCCATCCTCAAGATCTACACCGCCAACGACGACACTTGGCGCACTTACCGTCTGCCCAAGGCCTCCAGTTGCTGGGATCACAAGTGGCAGACCGAATGGCCGCGTATTCGTTCCACCGAGCATGAGCGTCTGCTCATGGACCACCATGGCATGTGGTATGAACTCTCTCCCTGGGCCTACGAAAACCAATACTGCGGCATTCGTCCGATTTCGACCCACCTCTGGGTGCACGGCGACTTCTGCTCCTGGAAGGGCCTCTTTATCGTCGGGGCCGACAACACCAGTTTCGAAGGTGGCGGCAATCTGCAAAGCGCCGAACCTCAATCCGGTCTCTGGATCGGCAAGACCGACGACCTCTGGAATTTTGGCAAGCCTAAGGGCTGGGGCGGCCCCTGGTGGGAAGATACTGTCGAGGCCAGCACACCGTCGGACCCGTTCCTCATGACCGGATTCGACCAAAAGGTGCTGCATCTGAGCCACACTTCAAAGGAAGCTGTCACCTTCACTGTCGAAGTCGATTTCCAGGGCAACGGCAGATGGAAGTGCTACACCGAAGTCGAGGTACCGGCAGGCGGCTACACCCCACACGTCTTCCCGCAAGGCTTCTGCGCCCACTGGGTGCGTGTCGTCACCGATAAGAACTGCGAAGCGACGGCGCAGTTCCACTACTCCTAATTCGGAACTGACTTTTTTCACAAAGCCCGGAAGGATTGATTCCTCCGGGCTTTTTTGTGGACCGAGGAAACGCGCCAGGGACTGGCGCGGCTACAACAAACGATCACTGAGGTGTAGCAGCCACAGTCGCTTAGACTCCTCCGAACATAACGAACGCACCAGAGGTGCCATACACTGAAGTGCCTTCTCAATTGATGCCCCTTACTCCAACTCCATCGAAAGCCGCATAAACAAACGCTCGTACCCGATGCGGGACTTCTGGGCGACGACTTCATTCAGACTCCGTTCGACGGTCAGGCCATCGCTGAACCACTGCACTAAATTCTCCGACCACTCCGGGAGATAGGCGATGTCCTGACGTAGGAGCGGTGCAGTCACAGAAAGAACCGTTTCCAGAACTTCGGCAACCGGCTCTTCCAAGGTACCTCCATGGTCGATGCCAAGGGCATATTCGGTCAAGTTATCCAGTCCATTGCCATCCGCATCTGCTGTCGGCAAGGCGTCATCTCCACTGAGGCCGTTGCCGCTCGTCCAGGCATCGAAATCTTCGACGCCCGGAAAAGCCGCGGCAAAGCGCTCGCCAAGCGTCGCAATCCCTGCCGCATCGTAATGCAGGTTGTCTCCCTGCATACTGAGGTCATCCGTATCGAACCAAGTCGCATTTCCCTGCCCCTCGATCACGGTTTGCTGCGCAGTGCGCACCGTACCGGCATAAGTCCCGCTGGCCGTGCGAATCAAGGCGCAGACCGTTAGCATGTCTGAAGTGTCGTAGCCCCAATCCGTCAGTTGGGAATTCAGATCGGCGAGGAAGGTGGAGAAATTATTCTCGTAATTCGCCGCACGCGTCGCATTCGCCGCATCCGTCTCCCCCTGCAGCCAGCAGCCCCCCCGTACACGGATAACATAGCCCATGGTTTCCAGTCCTTCCAAGGCACAGGCAACTTCGCTCCGCCAGTGCTTCCACCAGGTTCCACAGGAGGTCGTATTCCAATCGACATCCAGTGAGGTACCCCCATCACTGACCTTGATAATCGCCACTCGATAGCCCTTATCCACCAACTCGCGCGAAAGGCTAATTTCCGGTCCATAATATCCCGATGCCAGAGGCTGCACTGTGGTGAAGGCGCCCCCGGAATCCACGTCGCTGGAAGCCGGCCCATCCGTACGATAGTAGAACAAGCACTCGTCGTCCCGAGAATCATGGATGTAATCCGTGGTGACTCGACCGGACATGTTGCTTTGCCCGGCAAGCAGGAAGACATCCACGACCCGGCTCGTCACTTCTACGGACTCCGAATCCACCGGAGCTTGCAGTTCAAAGTCTACCAGTGAACAGGTACCCGAGACAATATACAGTCCGGCTCCCGTCAGAACTGGAGGCGAACTGTACGTATAGGACAGGCTTTCAGCGTCCGAAGGGGCCAAATCCATTTGCACACCGCCAAGGTAGGCATCGAGTTTCCATGACTCCGTACTGCTGGTGGTCAGCACGAGTCGTACCTCATAGTCCGTTTGGCTTTCGGTAAAGAGGCTGTTGTTGCCTCCACTGGCAATCGCCGGCTCTGCCCCCATATCATAGAAGGCCCAGCTGCCGCTTCGCCCGAACTCCAAAAATCCACGGGTCTCCAGATTGTTCGGTCGTCCGGTGTTATAGGTATCGGCAGTGGTCAAAGCAAGACCACCTCCCGGCGTGGCACTCCCCGAGGCATAGACCACATCCATGTGAAGTGTAACCGTATAGACTTGATCGTCCTCACATTCGATCGGCAACCAGGCCGAGGCATGCCCGGTCGCACAGGAACCATCTGCATAGATATTCGATGCCGACTGCCACTGTTCGTTGGATGGACGAACATCCGGGGCAAAGGCATCGAGATTCGCCGGCGCGGCCGGACCATTGAAATCGTCCGAGTAGAAGACACCCGCTTGCACGGATGTAAGCGTCAGGAGTATCAGCGCTAAAAACCCAAACAGAATACGTAGATCTTCTTTCATGTATGTGAAATTGGGATACGGGACACTGGCCTGAAAGAGTGAAGGCGCAGTGAACACTACGCCTTCAAAACATTCGCCTGCCCGTTTTTTTTAGGCCAGTCGGCGACGCAGCATCACGGCAGCAAAGGCCAGAAAGCCTCCAAGCAAGGCATAAGTACCCGGCTCAGGAATCGTAGCCAATACGAAATTTTCAGCAACAAAGGTTGCGGAATGATAGCCCATACCAATACCGGTAAAGGACATCGCGCCACCAAAGTCGTAGAGCAATCCAGCTGCCGCACCATTCAGATCCAGTTGGGTCCCCGAAATGGAATCGCCCCCCGCATACGCTGCCAGCGTCCAGTTGGCCGCAGTGGTGTCCAGAACCAGAGTGATCTCGTAGTTATCCTGGCTGCTGGAAAAAAGTTCATTATTTGCCGCAAGAGTCAGATCAGTGGCATCGTTATTCGGACCTGCTTCGAAGATCGCACCACCGCCACGATAGATGGCAAGAATACCGTAAGTGTTTTGCGTGCTTCCCATTATATTTCCTGAATTGAAGGGATCATTCTCCGTAAAGCCAAAATAGACAGGAGTGGTACTACTCGCTTGATAGGCGATATCGCTGGCCAGCGTGGCGGAGTAGATCATGCCATTCTGGAAAGCATAAGGCAGCCAGGATGTCGTGCTGACAGAAGCGATCGAACCATCGGCATTCAGGTTCGAAGAAGTCCAGGTTTCACTACCGGGACGCACATCGGGGGCGACGCCATTCAGTGAGGTCGCAGCACCATCAAAATTGTCCGAGTAGATCACTTCGGCCTGTGCAACACTCAGCGTGAGGCCGGAAAATAAAAGGGCATGGGTCAGGTTTTTCATGATATTCTTTAAAACATTCGGGGGTGATACTTCTGAGTGGATGGCTGCTCTTTTCTTCAAATTTGGAAATTGGAACAATATGTTTTACATGTTACACGTAGCATTTAAACGCAGAATCAGCTTCAAAAAGTAAACGATGAGCGCCGCCAAAACAGTCACCATGCAGCAAATCGCGGATGCAGCCGGGGTCTCCAAGATGACGGTATCCCGAGCGCTGAAAGACCATCCACACCTCGCAGATGCCACGAAGCAGCGGATCCGGAAGATCGCCGAAGACATGGGCTATGCGCCCCACCCCTACATCAGTGCGCTCATGAGCCATCGAGCCCGCACATCCACGACAGAAAACCGAATTCCCTTGGCAATCTTCCATTTCGCCGCTGAAGCGAGCACCCGCCGTCATCTTTACTTCCAAGGCATCGAAGCACAGGCCCATAAACTCGGCTACAAGCCGGAGCTTTTTCATTATGCTCCGGAAAAAATCAGCCCGGATCGATTGCGTAAAATTCTAATATCAAGAGGCATCCGTGGTATCATACTCATGCCGGCCATACGCAGCTTTGAAAAACTGGATTTCAACTTCGACGGTTTTGCCGCGATTGCAATGGGCCATACCATCGCGTCGCCCCCACTCCCCCGAGTCGGCAGTGATGTCCAGGCAGGTGTCTTTCTAGCTTTGGAAAAGTTGCTGGAGAAAGGCTACAAGCGCATTGGCCTCATCAATACGGAAACCGTCGACCGGATGTCCCGCTACATGTATGTCGCTGCCCTGACCGCCTTCAAAAACTACAGCCCACGCAAGATGTATCTGTGCAATTGGAGCATACCGCAAGTGGGATCGGACATATCCCCCACATCGATTCGTCAATGGGTGGAACGCAAACAACTCGATGCGGTGATTAGCTCCAGCTTCGATATGGATCTGTATCTCTTGCTAAAGACGGCCGGATTTAGAATCCCGGAATCACTTGGCTATGTTCATCTCATGCGACATCCAGATGAAGCGGTCACCCGAGTGAACCAACCGGAGCAACTGATGGGGATCAAAGCGGTCAACCAAGTAACCGCGGCGATCAACCAAAACGACTTTAGCACAACGCAGTCTCCTTACCTGATCGGGCTCGCCCCGGAATGGCATGAGGGGCGGACGCTGCGATCCGACGCTGATACCCTTAAGGCGCGCTAGGGATAGCACGCCTTAGCCTGCAACTGAATTCATACCGCCGATCATGGTAGGGATCGTTATCCTTAACGATCCGCCGACACAGATCACACCGCAGGATGAATCAAAAATCCAAAAACCCACCCTGCATCACGGACTACTCCGCAGCGCCGCGCGAGGGATCGCACGCCCGACCTTTTGCGTTCCCCAAAACAGAAACTGTCTGTCCGATGAACAGCTTAAGCATGAAGACGGCGGCGAAGCATCACGCCCGCAAACGCTAGAGCCCCACCCATCAGGGCAAAAGCAGCCGGCTCGGGAACCGGGGAATAAGTCCAGCCAGCAGCCACAGGGTCAAAAGTCCCGCTCTGGGTGGTAAAGATGGTATTGTCATCGTAGAGGGGCGCCATGCCCTCATCCCAAGTCAAACTCTCGATCCAATTCGAGAAATTGACACCGGTAAAATCGGTACCACGGAAATCAGTGAGATTCGCCACCGAATTACGAATCACCGAACCGATGCCATCGGTCTTGATAAAACTCGCATTTTGGAAATTCACCCCGGACAGGTCAGTGCCTTCCAGGTCGATTCGCAGCGTTGCGCCGGAAAAATTCGCGCCCGACAAGCTCGGCAGGCTCCCGGATGAAACACTGTCACCGGCATAGATCGTCGCCCCGGAAAAATTGGTACTGCTACTGAATGTCGCGTTCTTTAGGAAATCGGTGGTGGAACCGACATCGATCATCGCCCCCGAGAAATCGGCCCCGGAAAAGTCGGCCTGCTTAAACATTTCCAGTCCAGTTGTAAGCGTAAAACTGGCACCGCTGAAGTTGGCATTTGTAAACTTGGTTTGCTGGAACACCTGAAGGCCGGATGTACTGGTAAAGTGAACAC
Organism: Coraliomargarita parva; assembly: GCF_027257905.1. Classification (NCBI taxonomy): domain Bacteria; kingdom Pseudomonadati; phylum Verrucomicrobiota; class Opitutia; order Puniceicoccales; family Coraliomargaritaceae; genus Coraliomargarita; species Coraliomargarita parva. Next base: position 307,453 of record NZ_JAPZEI010000003.1, on the reverse strand, counting down.
CACTCCAATTCGCACCGGTAAAATTAACCAAGCGAAAGTTCTGATTATCCAAATTGCTGAAATGAGGCGTTACCGTCGCACCAGAGCCGGACCATGATGTGTTGCTCAAATTGCTGGCACCGCTGCCACCAAAAAAGTGAGTGCTGCCCAAATCAGAAGCCGCCGCCGACAAACTTTCACCGGAAAAGTCCTGTCCCGTATAGATTGTATCCACATCGATGGTGGTCAGGGCTGAGAGATTCGATACAGTTAGAATGGCAAGCGAAAGTAGACGATTCCGGGGTAAGAATGGGGTACGATTCATACATTTTGACATAGCCAAAATCAGTTAAACTGACAGGCATACGGTATACATACACTCTCGATCATTCGTCGACGAGCCGCATAGAACAATTGGCCGATCAGCCAATTATTGAGACGAAGTGGACAACTTGACGATACGCTGGTTGCCCCAATCGATCACAACCGCACGACTCCCGGCGGCATCGATTCGCTGCGGCTGCTCCAACGGCGTTTTAAGGACCGCGGCACCGTCAAACGCATCCAGATAGGCCGGAACATGTCCCTCCAGACGAAACAGGACGATACGGTTATGACTCGTATCGCACACCCACAGCAAATCCTCGGCAATATCGAGATAGATCAGGTCCCCAAAGGGGGTCTCCCCATTCGGCCCCTGATAGGCCTGCATGCGCCCGACCTCCTTGTACGTATTCCCATGTGCAGCCAGAAGAACAATCCCCCTGCCACTGGCCGCCATCAGTTGTCCGTCCGGAGCAAAGGCCAAACTTGTGATCGAAGGATGCTGCTTCTCCAGTTCCAACTTGAATTGGCCGAGGACCTTTTGAACGGCCCCATTGCCGGCGAGTTGAAGCTGTACGCCCTCACCTGCCGCATTCACGACCACGCCGATCTGCCGCTTTCCATCGTTGTCCGGCCTCAAGGCAAAACCGGTTGGATTCTTCGGCAGTTCCTTCACTTCACTGGAGGTGGACTTGCTCTTTTCGTCATAGGACCGATGCATCAAGCGGGGCGATCCCCGGAATAGAAATGGCAGGAGCACCTGTCCGTTCAAGGAAGTTGAGCCCTGCACCTGATCCCAGTCGCGGGAAGCAAAGGCCGTCTCCCCTTTCAATGGAGAGACAGGGCTATCCGGCCAATCCCAGAACCCGGAGTAATACCAGGTACGCCCGCGCTCATCGAGTACCAGGGTCGACGGGAAATGGAGGCCACCCAAGCGACGGACCAGATGAAAGGCCTGCGCTTTCGGATCATACTCGACCAAGTGTATCACGCCGACCGGACCGACGAGCGCGAATCGATTGCCACCCAAGTGGGCAATGCCCCGAGGATAGTGCATCTCACCGTCTTCAGGAAGACTGCCGATAAAATACCCGGAGCTTCCGCCATAGATCACCCCCGGAGACGGTTCGAAATCCAGGTTCCAACGTTGCACCGTCATGTGCCACTGGAACGCGAAGGCATAGCCTCCCGCGATTTGAAAATCTCCGGGAAGCCGGTTCGGCAAGAGGCTACGCTCACTCTCCCCCGTAAAGCGCACCGCTCCATTCAGGACAAGACTCCGATCGGACAAAACGGCTAGGTTCAAGACACGGTCCCCCTCCTCCAAGCGAGCGTACTCGGTGAACGTACCGCTAAGGGGTTCGTAGACCCCGATCCTTCGGTCTTCAGTCACCACCCCGGCCAGTCCATCGACGGAATTCAGGGCTATTTCGAGCACCTTGAGATCCAGTGATTCTGGAGACAGTCCACTCTCCGCCGAGATTGGCAGTCGAGACAACTTATTGCCCAATCGCAATAAGAGCCAATCTCCGACGAGTACCAGGCTACGACTCTCATTACGGGTCACCTTCGCCGGGTAAGTCCCCAACATACGTCCATCCAACGAAAGACGCATTAAGTTATGATCGCCCCCGAAGGACCACAGTACGCCAAAACGATCGTAAGCGAGTCCATGGATTGCCGTCACTTCGTCGAAACCCACGCCGTCATACCGAACCAGGCTTTCGCCATCCATGCCGGAATTGCCAAGAATGCCGTCCAGATGTATTTCTTCATTGGCCAGCCCTAGGTGGAATCCCAGAAGGAGCAAGCTGGTAAGACACAGAAATTGCTTCATCGACATATTCATTACTTCCACTCGAAGTTCCCCCAAAGGCCCGGATTTATCATAATCTCACCCGGCACATCATTGACCAAACCGGTTGATTGATTGCTCCAATGGCTGCGCAAGACATTGATCTGGCCTTTGTCGTCGCCATAAATCACACCAAAATCGCCCTTCAATTCCAAATCAGACCCAACGGGGGGCAAGCCCAGCACGGAAAGCGGGATGCGGGCGGACAGCACATAACCGCGGCGGTTCTTCTTCACATCGATGGCCGCCGCTTCAAGTACATCCACCCGGTCGACAAATGCGGTTCGCCACGGACTGTTAAAAGGCACCGGGTTTTCAACGCCCGGTACCTTGTAATCGTAAAGCAAGGCGATGGAGCCATCCTCGTACGGGGCGATCATCAGCTTCTTGTCTCCCGGAACCGGCACGGTGCGATTCGGCCGCGCATCGGAATCGGTGGAGAACTCGAAGACGACGACATCCCCGGTCTTAAACAAGAGATTTCGGTCTTTCCCCTGGTTCGTCCACGGCGAGGGATCGTTGACCTCGTATCTGAGGACCAAGGTCTCGGCTTCGCGGTAGGCAGTCACATTGACATAAGGAAAGGGCTTACCGGCATCCCCCCACTCGGCAATCCTTGCGGGTTCCGAATCTGACTTCGTACGAATCATCACCGAACGCGTTTGCTTCTCGTCGACACTTGCCTGTTCCAGCACCTTCTGAGCTGCGGTGATTTGCTCCGGACGCACAAGCAATTGCCCCGTTTGTCGCCGGACCTGATCCAGTCCGTGAATCTCAAAGATACGGTAATCCGAATGTCCGGACTGAAGGATGTAGCGTCCCGATTCTTTATCCCGACCGAAGTAGCCACCAAAGGGTTCACCTCCGATCCGATAGGCACTTGCCTCACGGGACAGGCGCACATCCTGGAACATCTCATCCAAATAGATCCCGTCAGTCGTAAGGACATAGAAGCGGCCGTGGTTCCCATTGATCACAGTGACATCACTCACTTCGTCCAGCGGCGCACAGCCGAGATAGGAAAGCGATCCCTGCATCACACCCGACACCGGAAGTGGTGCCTTCTGGGAGCCATGCACGCCGTTCCAGTCGTTTGGCAATGTCCATTCGACCTCGTGTTCGGCATTGATGCCCAGCATCGGATGGCTGTTAATCAGCATGCGCCCAAAGCGGTCTTGGAGGTAAGCTTGTGGGCCCCGTTCTATCTTGGCATCCGGAACAGGCGTTGCGCCCATCACCGCGGCGCCCCAATCCCAATCCGGAGCCCCCGATGGCAGCCAACCTTTGAATTTCAGATCACCGATGCCGGATTCCCCGTCGGTCAGTGAAACCCAGAGCTTCCAATCCAAGGTATCTTCAAAATGATAGCCCCAGATACTGCCGCGCATCGTATGGCCGGCATCTCCGGCAACCTGTAATTCCTCGACCTGGGCAACATCATCACCATTCCGGTCGATCCACATGACGGAGAGCTCACGGCCGTCCTTCGATGCCGCAGGCCCATTCCGGAAGTTGCCGTAGCTGCCAACCGGCTCGGTAAAGTCTTTCAGGATTTCCTTCAGCTGGGGATGGCGTGTAAACACTTCCGGCACCCACCAGCGGGGAAACTCCGCCTCGTAGGCATGCAAGCTGCCAAACATGGCCCATAATTTCGCCCGATTGTCCGGCATGACTTCGTACAGGCGCATCACGGAATCCTTGGAAACGATGAAGGTACGATCGTCCTTGTGCAGAAACCATGCACTGAAGGGGTAAAAGCGATCCGCAGGCATCCCTGGCTTGTCCCCGGAAAAAAGCACCGACTCGATGGCAACCTCTCCCGTATCGATATTGATGTTCCATGACGCAGCCCCCCCCAGCCACTCCTTCATATTGGCCGTATCGAAGCCCGCACCGGAGGCACCGTAACGTGAAGGACCGAAGAGTTCCTTTTTCAAGGATCCAGCCGCGGCATCCCAGACACTGATCCGTTTCGGCCGCGCATGATTTTCCGCGACCCACAATTGTCCGGTCCCATCCAGCGCCAAGCCCTTCGGCAGACGAACCGCATCGGCAATCCATTCGCCCTCTTCGGAACCACCACCGGCTTGGCCGATCTGCCGGATGCGCGTGCCACTTAAATCATACACTTTGATATTCTGGTCCACCCCATCGTCGGCCGCATAGATGAAGCCCTCCGGACTTAATGCGAGCGCGGCACCCACCGTATCCGCATCCTGATCCACGCGGGCGGCACTGAGATCCGGAGTGAACAGCGCACGAGGCACCGCGCCCACCCCAGGCGTTTCATAGAGCGCGAGATTGCCTCCCGTGTAGACCAGTAAGCGCCGTCCATCCGTGGCCACGGCCCCCGGAGCCCGAAGTGACAGCGCCCCCAACTCTTCGCCCGACTCGGGATCCAGCATGAGGATCCGGTTCTCATCATGGAGCGAAAGGTAGAGCACACCATTCAAGTAGACACAGCCCCTGAGATTATGGACAACCGCATGCTTTTTCCCCCGCGGAGACTCCGGGTCGAGCTTGTACTCGCGTACGACCTTGAAGGTCTCTCGGCCATTGCGGTAACGATGCTCGCGACCGTCTTTCAGGTCCCAGGCGACCAAGCTTAATTCGGCATAGAGGTATTCCTTCCCGGTTTCATCCTTACGTATTTTGGTGTAGGCGGGCGAGCCCTCACAAAAGGCATAGAACCGGCTTGAATCCATTGCCAAAAAGATCCTCCCGTGCCCCATACGGGAGGAAATATTCGCATCGTTCAGCTTATTGCCCTCCTGGTCCACGATCACGATATTATTGCCGGACTCGGCCAAGGCACATCCCAAGGCAATCAGCTCACCATTGGACACCGCCGCTTCCGGGGCGGAGTGATCCCCCAGCCACATGCTCGTCGGGCCATCCCGCCACCCCGGATGCCCGGGACTGTAATAAGACATTTTGTACTCCGGCGTGATGCCCGGATGGGTCACCAATTGCCACTGGTATTCCCCCGGAGCCACCAGATTCCCCTGTTCATCCAAACCATTCCAGATGGCAGTCTGCCGCCCGGAAGAAAAAGTGGCGCCAGTAACGAGATTACGCACCCGCTTGCCCGAAGCGTCGTTAATCACCACCGTCGCCTTGCCGTCGATCGGCTGATCCCACTGCACACGTATCTCTTGCCGCAGATTCGCAACCAAGCGATCATACTCTTCCAGGCTGAAAGCCTGCCAACGGGCCGGATCGGATCCTATCGCCGCATACGGAGGCAAATCCCCCTGCAGCATAAAGCTTTCTTTTTGAGCCACTTCGCCCAGAGGATTCAACCACTCGACCGAAAAAGCCATACGCAGCGAAGGCAGCTGCGGATTCACCGGATCCAATTCAGCCGGGTCGACAGTGAACCTGAAAAGCTGATACGCTCCCTCGGTCTTGACCTTTGCTTCCATGCTATCGAGGCGTACTGTGTGTGCCGCCGAAAGACCCAAGTCGACCTGTGGCAACGGCCAATCATCGCCTGCAGCTTCGACCCGGATGTAAACATCCAGCTTGTCCCCGGAGTCATCATGCAGCGCGTAGGCAACTTCCGGCGAAGCTCCGCTTGAAACACTCAGATACTCCAGCGATTCAGGATCTTCCGTCGCCGACTGTCGTCCGAGTCGCGGGGAAGAATCCCCGGTACAGCCGCCCAAGGCCAACAGGAAGACCAGGAGTACTGCGGCAAAGGAATTGAAGAGACGGGAACAGGCTGGCATAGGAACTTAAAGGACTACCAGGGGAAGCAGTACATCTGGAAGGTATACACTAAACATTATCTTAAATTCCATAACGAACTAACCGGTTACTGATAGATCACGGGTCAGTCCGGCTGAATGCGTTGCGGTGAGCCGTCCCGGCTCAATTCCACCTCGGTCAATCATGGACAGGACCGTACTCAGGAGACGAAGCAGATCCTCACGTTCAGCACGCACAAAGACCGGTATTCCCGGGCATGGTGCGGCATATCCGCGATGCCAGCCGGACGCGAGCGCGTCCCCGGTCCATGCATCCTTCCAGCGACCACTTGGAAGAAGGATATCACGGGCGGTTTCGCCGCTCTTCAGCACGGGGGCAACGAGAATATCCGATCCCAGCAGAAACTCATCGGCAATTGTGTAACATTCTGAGTCTTCCGGCGCATCATACCACAAGGGGCGGACCAAGGGTGCCGTCCGGCCCCTCGCTTGATCCGCCAGATAGCCTTCCAATACCTTGTGCAGCAAGGCGTATTGCCGGACAGTGATTTCAGTGCCCGGGCTGTAGTTCCAGGGAAAATAGGAAAACTGCATGAAGGGCATGAAGGCGGTCACCTCGGTCCAACGGACCATCAGTTCATCCGTCGGCAAGGGATCCTCCGCATTCATGGTTTGCACCCGCCCCGGTACCATATCTGGAATCAGCAGGTCATAGCCCATCAGGCTCAGATGCAGAGCCAACCGGACCATCGCCGACAAACCGTTGTCCGTCCCCCAGTGAGAATCCTTTCCTCCCTGACGCCAAATGACCGAACGGCCCTGCGACAGCCAAGCCGCGCGGGACTCGCAGAGATTCGGCACCAATTCCTCGAAAGCCGCCAACAGTACATCCGAATAGCCGGACTCGCCGGCAAAGTCATGCCAGTCGGCAATCTCCGGCGAGGGCTGGTATTTGAAATCGCCCCCGTCAATCTTGAAGCCGTCCACACCGTAGTGTTCCTGCAAATGTTTGAGTTTGCCTTGCAACCACTCACGTCCCTGAGCTGCAGTCACATCAATCAAACCGGCCGTGCCTCCCCACCACCTGAACAGCGCAGCCCCTTGGCCATCTTTGTTCGGAACCAGCACGTTGGAACTCACCAAGTCTTCAAAACCTGTTGAATCCGTGTTCACGAAAGGCGTCACCCACAGCCAGACCTTCAAGCCCAATTCGTGAAGTTCACGAATCATTTCAGTTGCGTGAGGGAAATCAGGACCAAAATCAAGTTCGCCAAACGAAGACTCCCAACGGTCATCGATAATTAAAGTCGAGCAGGGGTAGCCCCGTGCTTTGATTTGACGTCCCATCTCGAGGATACGCTCCTGATTGATACAGCGTGGATACTGGGTCCAGGTGCAAAAGAAACTGTCACCAAAGACATCTGCCGCCGGAGACAGGTTCGGCCAGCCGAGATGAGCCATCAGCTTGGCCTGAGCTTGCGGCAAAGTGGCCGCCACTTTGCAGACGAGCCGAAACCCCGAACCGGGGCAGGCGATCCGAAGCGATCCGTCGTTTCCCTCGTTCAGATGTACATCCAGCACCCGC